>NZ_JBGSXF010000118.1:0-3535 GCF_041751555.1 Persicitalea sp.
TACACCACCACCTGCGTCAGCACATAAATAATCATAATCGCCGACACCGAAAGTACCAAAGTACCCAGGCTGTGCGTCTGATTGCCTTGCTTGATGTTCATGCCCGAAAGCTGGGTCATGGCCCAGAAGAAGCTGTCGTTGGCGTGGGAAATAGCGATAGCGCCGGAGCCGATGGCCAGCACGGCAAAGACCCGCATCGTCTCGCTGTCCAGCCCCAGCGCGGCCAGCAGCGGCGCGACGATGGAGGCCGTGGTGATTAGAGCTACGGTGGAAGAGCCTTGGGCGGTTTTAAGGGCCAGCGCCATCAGGAAAGGCAGAAAGATACCCCAGGAAGCGGCGTTCAGGTTGGCACTGACTAGTTCGGCGATGCCGGAGTTCTGCAACATCTTGCCAAACACCCCGCCCGCTCCGGTAATCAGAATCACGGGCGCAGCGATCAGCAACGATTCCCCGACCCAGCCCGACGACGAGAGTAGTTTGGCGTCGAACTTCTCGGGCAGGCTGAACGCCAGAAACGCCCCAATCAGCAGGGCGATGACCGGACTACCCACAAAAAGGAGAACGGTGGTGAACGGATTGTCGCCAAATGGCTGCGTGGGGTACTTGGCGATGGACGCCAGCACGATGAGTACCAGCGGGATGATGACGGGCAAGAATGACTTGCCCAGCGAAGGCCGCTTGCCGTGCTGAACGTTACTTTCGACTTCGGCAAACTGCGGGATGAGGTGGACGTTTTTGGTAAAGTACTTGACGAAGAAATAGGCCGGAACCAACGCCAGCGCACTTATAATGAATCCGTAGAAGATTACCATGCCCAAATCCGCGTTCAGGATGCCCGCCGCCGCGATGGGGCCGGGCGTGGGTGGCACCAGCGAGTGACTGGCCGAAATGCCCAGGGTGAGGGCCACCGTGGTGGAGGCGTAGGGTAGTTTGCCTTTGAACGACAGCGACTTGTTGATCGGATTCATCATAATGAACGCGCTGTCGCCGAAGACGGGAATCGAGAGAATGTACCCCGTTATCATCATGGCCAGCATCACTGATTTCTCACCGATAACGGCCAGGATTTTCTGGGCGATGACGAAGGCCCCACCCGTTTTCTCCAGAAAAGTACCTATGAGTACCCCCAGCAGGATGAGCAGTCCGATGCTGCCAAGTACCCCGCCGAAGCCCTCGGAGATGGATTTTAGGATCAACTCACCGTCCATTCCAGCCAGCAGGCCATAAATAATGGCCCCCACGAAAAGGGCCAGAAAGGGGTGGATGTCGAACTTGATGATGGAAATAATGATGAGCGCCAGGGCCAACAAAATAGTAAGAAGCGTGAGCATAGAAAGGGGATAAGGGGGTACTTTTGTCGAACACTTCTCAAAAGGTTTTTTCCACAAACTTTTACTTGACCTTCCAACCAATATCATTTTGGGCGGGTCGTTATCGCCATACTAGCTAATTCCTCCCTTTCTTATGCGTTTACGCTTTACAGTTTTTGCCCTCATGCTCACCCATTTTTCCTTTGGTCAAAACCAGTTCACCATTAGCGGTTTCGTGCGGGAGGCGGGTAGTCAGGAGCAGTTGCCGGGCGTCAATGTTTACGTGCCAGGGACGCCCTACGGCGCGGTGACGAACACCTACGGCTTCTACTCGCTCACGATGCCCGCCAGTGACACGCTGCAACTGCACTACTCCTTCGTGGGGTACGAGAGGACGGTTAAGGAGCTAAAATTCAATAAGAATCTGGAAATCAATGCCCAATTGACCAGCGTCAATCAACTGGAAGAAGTGACCGTATCGGCGCGACGGCAGGAGGACTACGAAAGCCGCTCGTCGCAGATGAGCACCATCGAGATACCCATTTCCCAAATCAAAAAAGTACCCGCCTTTTTCGGCGAAAAGGACGTCCTGAGAGTACTGCAACTCATGCCCGGCGTGCAGAAAGGCACCGAGGGGCAGTCGGGCCTGTACGTGCGCGGGGGCGGGCCGGACCAGAACCTCATCATCCTCGACGACGCCGTAGTGTACAATGCCAGCCACCTGTTCGGGTTTTTCTCGATCTTCAACAGCGACGCCCTCAAGAGTGTAGAACTGACTAAGGGTGGTTTTCCAGCCCGTTACGGCGGTCGGCTTTCGTCGGTGCTGGACATGAACATGAAGGAAGGCAGTAAGGAAAAATTCAGCGGCGAGGGCGGTATCGGACTTATTTCCAGCCGCCTGACGCTGGAAGGGCCGATCGCGAAGGGCAAATCGTCATTTTTGATTTCGGGGCGGCGTACGTACATCGACGTGCTGGCCAGGCCGCTCATTGCCGCTCAACAAGCCAGTGAAACCAACAAGGTTAGCCCTGGCTACTACTTCTATGACCTGAACGCAAAAGTCAATTACGATTTCGGACACAAGGACAAAGTCTATCTCAGCGGTTATTTTGGTCGTGATCGTTTCTACGCCAACGAAGAGGGTCCCAACGTTGAGTCGCGTAACGGACTAAACTGGGGCAACGCTACGGCGACTTTGCGCTGGAACCATCTGTTTGGTCAAAAGCTTTTTGCCAATACCTCGCTCATTGCCAGTAATTTCAACTTCGGCGTGTCGGCTTACAACAAAGACATCAACCGCAATGGAGGGCCAGACGACGAGTTTAGTCTCGAATATGACTCCCGCATTCGTGATTTGGGCATTAAAACCGATTTTGATTATTACCCCAACACTAAACACGCCATCCGGTTTGGGGCACAGCTGACGGCACACCGTTTCGTGCCTTCGGCCCTGGCTATCGAAGGGTCTTTTCTCAACATTCCTATCGAGCGCTCCGTGACGCCCGTCAACGCTATCGAGAGTGGACTGTACGTGCAGGATGTCTGGCAACCCTTCGACGCTCTGAAAATGAATGTAGGTGTACGGCTTAGTACATTCCAGACCGAATCCAAGACCTACGTCCGGCCTGAGCCACGCTTTTCGGCGGCGCTGCGGCTGGCGCAGGATTTCTCGTTCAAGGCTTCCTACGCCCGCATGAATCAATACGTCCACCTGCTTTCCAACACTGGCCTGGGATTACCCACCGACCTGTGGGTGCCAACCACCGACCGAGTGAACCCGCAGCAGTCCGACCAGGTAGCCATTGGGTTTGCCAAAGATCTCGACCAGCCCGCTTTGACGCTGACCTGGGAGGGGTACTACAAAAACATGGATCAAATCCTGAGCTATAAAGAAGGTTCCTCTTTTTTGAGCCTAACGGGTGACAACGCCAACGAGCTAAGCTGGGAAGACAACGTGACCGCCGGGCGCGGCTGGTCGTACGGAACGGAGTTTCTGGTGCAGAAGAAAACCGGGCGGCTGTCGGGCTGGGTGGGCTATACGCTTTCCTGGACGAAGTGGAAATTCCCCGAACTCAACTTCGGCGAAACTTTTTACCCGCGCTACGATCGACGCCATGATATTTCGGTCGTCGGGATTTACGAACTAAGCAAGCGCGTGACACTATCTGCCACCTGGGTGTATGGGACGGGCAACGCCCTCACGGTACCACGGGGACAATACTCCG
>NZ_JBGSXF010000119.1:0-6594 GCF_041751555.1 Persicitalea sp.
AGAACTACCTCAACATCGTCCTGATCTTAGTCGCTCTCTTGACATTGAGTTGCAACGATTCAACCGAAAAGCAGGAAGCTGCCGAAACCACCGAAATAGCCGCTCCCGATCCGTCGCAGACCCGAGCAGAAATAGAAGCCGTAGAAACCGCTTGGGCCGAGTCGATTAATACCAAAAACCTGTCGGCCATGATGGAACTATATGGCGACGATGCCGTATCCATGCCCAACAACGCGCCCACCTTGGTAGGAAAAGAAGCCATCCGGGCGTATCAGGAGCAGGATTTCGCTAGCAACTCGAGGGAGGGAACGATTTCCTTCGAAACCATGGACGTTTTTTCAATGGGCGATCAAGTACTTGAAGTCGGTAAAAGTACCTTCCAGCATGCCTCGGGCGATAAGGCGACCACCGGCAGCTATATGGCGCTCTTCGAGAAACGCGATGGCAAGTACGTCTGTATCCGGGAAATTTATAATGAAGATCAGGAAGAAGAATAAAGTTGCCGCCGGGCGGCGTCCCGCCCGGCGGCATCCCCTGTTTTACTCAAAAAACGGCACCCCTTCGGCGGCGTACTTTTTCAAACCTTCTTCGTTAATATCCACGCCAATGCCCGGTTTCTCGGATAATGTGATGAAGCCTTTGTCCACCATCGGCCCGTCGAAGGTCACGATCTCCTTATACATCGGATTCTCATCAAAATACACTTGCCATTCCAGAATCAGGAAGTTGGGAACCGACGCGCAGACGTGGCAGGACGACATCGCGCCCAGGTAGGAGGCCACCATGTGCGGCGCGAAGGGTACATAATAGAGGTTGGCCAGATTGGCGATGCGCTGCGCTTCCCCCAAACCACCCGCCTTTTGGAGGTCGGGCATAATGATGTCCACCGCGCCCAGTTCCATCAACTTACGAAAGCCGTGGGCGAGATAGTGGTTTTCACCCGCGCAGATGGGCGTATCGGTGCCTTCCGAGATGTATCGGTAGGCTTCGGGGTTTTCGGCGGGAATGGGCTCTTCGAGAAAGAGGAGTTTGAGTGGCTCGAACATCTTCGCCATTTTCTTGCCCGTTGTCATGTCGTAGCGGCCATGGGCGTCCACGCAGATGTCGATGTATGGCCCGACTGCCTCCCGCACTGCAGCGATTTGGTCGTACATTCGGTCGAGTTCGCCCTGACTGGCTGTCCAGTTATAGGCGTCGTATTTAGCGGGGTCCTTGGCCTCGTCGATGTCAAACTTTACGGCGGTATAGCCTGCCTTCACAGCGTTGTCGGCGGCTTTTGCGAAGTCTTCTGGCTTTGGACCTTCGGAGCGATAGGCGGCCGTATCACAATACACGCGGATTTTATCGCGAAACTTCCCACCCAGCAACTGATAGACAGGCATCCCGTAAGCTTTCCCTACCAAATCCCAGAGAGCCGTTTCTACGGCTGTCAGCACCGAAATGTACATTCCCGCCTGAGCGCCTTTAAAAAAGCCAGCCCGGCGAATATCCTCGAACAATCGATGCACATTGAGCGGACTTTTCCCCGTCAACTGCCTGCCCATCGTTTTAACCAAATGATAAGTACCCGGCACGGCATCTACGCCCTCACCACAACCCCAAATGCCTTGATTGGTGTGGATTTTTACAAAAAGACTGTATCCACCCCGAATGAACCCACATTTTAGGTCGGTGATCTTGAGGTCGGATGGCTTGGACGACATCGGTGTCCGCTCGACGGCGTTCATGAGGCCGTCGCCGTAGGTAGTTCCGGCGTAAGCGGCCATGGCGCTGGCGAGGGCACCTTTTCGCAGGAAGTTGCGGCGGGAGTTTATATTTTCTGACATGGGCGGTTTAGGAGATTGGTTTAGGATGATTGCTTGCAAACAGAAGAGCGAAAAGTGGGTTCTTTTTACTCAAAAAAGCCCACTTTTCACTGCGAGGGAGCGATGACTCAACTGCTGTATACTTAGCCGTTTCCTATCCTAGTTTGTCACCGACGGTCGGCCCCGCCTGAGCGTAGCCGAGGGGCCTCCTTCTTTAGTCTCCGCAAATGATAGTACTTGGCGGGCTGCCGGATGGTCTGCGCGTAAGCAGTCCAATACTGGTGTTTTTCGATAAAATTTATCTGGATTTGGTTCCAGGCGGCTTCGTCTTCCACTAAATCCCGTGCGTGCATTTCGCGGTAGAGCGAGTAGGCAATGGGTTCGTAGTCGGGGCGCCCGAGGTAGTCAAGGTCGGCGTCGGCCAGGATTTCTTCCAGTTTATTCTTTGGGGTCTGCGGAATTCTGGTGGCTTCGATCATGCCACTTATCAGCACAATCTGTCGGGGTTCGTAGTCAAATTGAGGAAGGTACTCGTGCGCCATCCGGCAGCTTTCCGACTCGTGGCCCTTATAAGTGGTGATGAATCCCGCATCATGAAACAAGGCCGCCGTACGTAACAAGGTTAAAGTCTCCTCATCGGCAATTTCCTCGGCTCCGGCGATCCGTTCTACGGCTTCGGATACATCCAAGGTATGATCCAGGCTGTGGTAATACAGCGTATCCGAAAGTTCGGTGCGCAGTTTGTCGAGTATAAATGCTTCGGCTTCGGGCAAATTCATAGTTAGTCAAAGTACTGGAACGGAATAAACTAATCTATCTCCCTGGCTTGATAACGAAAACCTAAGGTTGCACCACTACTACTTTCTTCTTGAATTGTTGGGTATTGCCTACGCCGTCGAATGAGTCGATGAGTACCAGATAATAGCCTGTACGAACTACTTCACCTTTATCATCCTGGCCTCCCCAGCGGAGGGAGCCATCGGTGCCGATCGTTTGATTTTTGACCAAATTTCGTACCAATCGCCCTTGCACGTCGAAAATTTGGACGCTCGCCACGCGGCCCGATCCGGTGAGGTTATAACGAATCGTGGCAAAGTCGTCCACGCCGTCGCCGTTGGGCGTGATGGCTTCCGGTTCTATCACAAACTCGTCAACGACTGCACTACCCGCGCCCTGCGAGTTGGCGTAGCCGGGTGTGGCGTAACCCACTACCGAGGCCGCGGACTGCCAGTTTTTGGGGTCGTTGCCGGGCCGTTCGGGGTAAATTCTTTCCAGTGAAACGCCTTTCGCATTGGTGATCAGTGGCGATTGGTTCTTATCGATATACGCAAAAAGATCGACTAGCCGGCCGCTGGCGTCGCGCAGGGCCACACCGCCAGCGTCGTTCACGAAAGAGGGCATGGAAGGAAGCGTCACCAGCGTGCGCGGACGCTCGGTCGGGTACTGCTCAGCCAGGATTTTGGAATTGACGCTGAACGCCATGAATTCGTTTGGGGCAAGGAGCAAATCTTTTGTCGCAATAGTTTTGAATGAACCGGGTACGCCGACTTTCACATTGCCCAGCGACCAACCTTTCAGGCTGAGGTAGTTTTGGCTGCGGTTGTGGATTTCCGCAAATTCTACACCACCCGTGCGCGGGTCGAACAGAATCTCGTTCAAAATCACATCCCCCGAATCGGCTTTGCTGGGTAAGCCGAATACAAAATTTGTTTCCTTCATTCGATTTCCGGCGCAATCGGTCAGGTTGCCGACGGTCAACTCGTAGCTTTGTCCGGCTAGCAGCGGAGCGTCGAGTGTGAGCAGTGAAGTACGGAAACCGGGCGTTTCAATGGTTGACTTGCGGATGCTACGCCCTTTCAGTTCGTAGGTGCCGCTTTGGCTACTGGCTAAGCTGTCGAGTCGTTCGTTGAAATAGATCGTTAATTGATTCTCGCCCAAAATCTCGACTCGCTCGGCCACGGGCGGACTGCGATCGGGATTGGGAGCTGCTACTGAGTTAAGTTTGTTTGGGGTGCCGCCCAGCGGGTCGGTGGAAGCCCCCCAGTTTTCGGTTTCACCGCAAGGATTTGCGACGTCGATCATTTCCAGCGCGTAGCCACCACTGCGGCGGTTGGATACCCACCAAGTGTCTTTGTAGGCAACCGAAAAAACGAGCGTTCCCTTGGCGTTGCGTAGTGTCAGTGTGGCCCCTGCGTTTACCAATGAAAAAGTAGAGAGTCCCCAGACCTTTCCGAAGCGGGTTAGCAGAGGTACCGAATTCCGGGAACATAAAATAGCGTATCCCCCTGGGGAAAGTACCGAATCGGGTAGAAGGGCAGTACCGAATTTCCAACCCTTCATCGAGATAGGCTGCTGGGTTCGGTTGAAAATTTCTATGTACTCGACGTTAGGCAGACCGACCACGGGGGTGGGATCGGCCATGATTTCGGTGATAATAACCGAGTTGTAGCTTTGAGGGAAAGAGGGGTTAGCCCACAGAAAACCGAAGCCAAGCAGTACAAGTAACTTGGCGAATCGAAATTTGGCGATATAGTATCCGGTGAGGATCATGCACCAAATTTATATTCAGCTTAACGCTTTCCTTAGCATCTCTACGCTCTTTCTCACGCCCGAATCAGCGGCTTCTTTGCCTTCGAATTCCAGGGACAGGTAGCCTTGGTAGTTTACCTTTTTCAGAATATCGGCGATCCGCTTGTAATCCAGATCCAGGCTGTACCACTCACCGCCGCCGTAGTAGGTCTTGGCTTGCACAAAGCAGGTGTAGGGCGCAATCATCGCCAATTTGTCGTAGGGGTTTTCCAGAAAATTACCCGTATCCATCAGCAGTTGCAGCCAGGGTGAGTCCACAGCTTTCATGATCCGTAGCATTCCCTCGGGCGTGGAGCCGAGGCCCCAATGGTTTTCCAGTGCCAAAAGTACGCCTAGTTCCTCGGCGCGGGGGATGCACTTCTCGATGCTCTCGGTGCACCACTTATAGGCGTCTTCTTCGGTGTAGCCATCCAAAGCGGGTTCCTGCCCGCGTTTAGCCATAAAATCATCGAACGATTTGATAGTACCCCAACGGCCCGTGTTGAGCCTCATGCAGGGGATGCCCATGTCGGCGGCCAGTTCCATGCAGTGCAGTGTGTGGTCGATATGTTTTTGCCGCTCGGCGGCGTCGGGCGTTACGAATCCCTGGTGGATCGAGAGGCAGGTCATCGCGATGCCGTTGACGAAAGCGTGGCGTTTTAATTTTTGCAAATAGGCGTTGTCCTCGCTCTCCATTTGGCGGTGTAATACGTCGATGCCTTCCAGGCCTAAACTGGCGGCATCGTCGATCACCTTTTCGATGGGAAATCGGTCGCCTTTGAAGTGCCAGTAGGAGTAGCTCGACACACTGAGCTTGATTTTGGCAGCGGATGTCGGCGCAGGTGCGGCGACTATTGGAGTAAGGTTGGGAGTGGCTGAAAGTACAGCGGCTCCGGCAGCGGCGTTTTTGAAGAAATGTCGTCTTTGCATAGATACATGAAGTGAGCGCTTTAAGCAGTCAATATAGCGTTTTATCGTCAACCGTGAGGAAAATAATTTGGGACACCTTCCTGAAAATCTTGCTATACTTGTAAAAGAAACCTGAAAGAACTACTCTTTTTTTCGCTAAGAACCATGCAGATTTATATCCATACAAACCTAAAGGAAGACCTCCGACAGCAACTGCTCGCCGGCATTTCCGATGGCCACAGTGTTGAGTTTCGGGAAGAGGGCGATACTGATGCCACAGCTCGGGAGAAATTTGACCGCGGGCAACTGATTTTAGGAAATCCGCCGCTCCAGTGGCTAGATACCAAACCGATCGACTTGGAATTCTGGCAATTGGACTCCGCCGGATTCGACAAATATAAAGGTGTGAAAATTAAAGGCCGCGCTGCCAACATGGGCGACTGGTTCGCCAGGCCCTGCGCCGAGACTATCGTAGCTGGGTTGATGGCTCTCTACCGTGGGATCGATGCGCTTACGCTTTTGAAACAAAACAAACAATGGGTAGGCCACACGATGCGACCTTACCTCGGTCTTATGGATCGTCGCGAGGTGGTCGTCCTGGGCGGTGGCACCATCGGCACCGCTACGCGTCAGATACTGGAAGGATTTCGCTGTCGCGTCAGAACGGTGGCCCGCACCGCGCCAAATGCTGAAATACGTAGTAAAGAAGAGTTGCTGGCCGTGCTGCCGCTGGTGGACATCGTGGTCAACACCCTACCGGGCACGGCGGAAAAGTACGTGGATCGCGAAATGCTGGCTACCATGAAGTCCGGCAGTGTGTACGCCAATGTAGGCCGTGGCAACACGACCGATGAAGACGCCCTGCTCGACGCCTTGCGCAACGACCACCTCAGCGGGGCCGTGCTGGATGTGACCGAAGTAGAGCCGCTGCCCGCCGACAACCCGCTCTGGACGCTTCCCAACGTCATCCTGACTCAGCATACCGGCGGCGGCCAGGCCGACGAGGATGTGGGCAAAGTCGAACTCTTCCTCCGTAACCTGGCTAACCTGGAAGCCGGAGAAGCTTTGGAAAGCGAAGTGGACTTAGGGAAGGGGTACTGATGTTCAGCTACGAAGTAAAAAATATTCGCGTGCGTTACGCCGACACAGATCAAATGGGTTATGTGTATTACGGCAACTATGCCCGCTATTTCGAAATCGGGCGGGTGGAGGCGTTGCGTAGTCTGGACTTTCATTATAAGGCAATGGAAGACGCGGGTGTGCTGATGCCCGTCTATGAAAACCGCTCGCGCTATCACCAGCCCGCCCGCTA
>NZ_JBGSXF010000120.1:0-13452 GCF_041751555.1 Persicitalea sp.
ATGTATTACCCCTGATTTTACCTTACAGATTTATCGACCATTTATACCAACACCGCATCGGTTGCTTTTTGTACTTTCCCATTACGTTCTGTTTTTCTACTTTTCCATTTCATTTTCATCGGCCCGCTCCGCTGGTGGGCCTGGTTTGGCGTGAGGTAGTCGCAGCTAGCGTGGGGACGATTGCTGTTGTAATACCTGATGGCTTTACCAGTCTCACGCTTGGCGTGGTCGCTGGAAAAGAAGGTGCGGCCGAGCGAGAACTCCTCCTTCAAAGTGCGGTTTACCCGCTCAGCCATAGCATTTTCATAGGGGTCGTATTGCTCGGTCATACTTATGCGTATCCCTTTGTTTTTCAGTCTCTTGGTATACTCCTTGGAACAATACTGGACCCCGCGATCTGAGTGGTGGATCAAATCTATTTCCCCTTTCCCATTCAGCCCTTCGATAGCCTTGGCAAGTGCTTCGAGTGGGCCATGGGTCTGCAAGGATTCGTGAACTGACCAGCCTACTATTTTGCGCGAATAGGCATCCGTAATTAGACTCAGGTAGACGAACCCGCTTGTCAAAGTCAGGTAGGTAATGTCCGACACCCATACCTGATTCGGCTTCGTTACTTCTTTCTCTTTCAATAGATTAGGGTAGAGGCGAAAGTTGTGCCGGGAGCAGGTTGTAGTCGCCTTCCGAGACTTGCGCTGAATCATCAAGCCATTGTCCCTCAGTATGTTCATGAACTTGTCCCGACCAATTTTTATCCCCTTCAATTCCAACCAGTCCTTCAACTGAAAGTACAGCTTTTCGGCCCCAACCTTGTGATGGTGCTCTCTGATCAGCTGCACCTGAGCCACGATCGCTTCTGTTTCGACCGTGCTTTTGTCATTCCGTTTGTGTGCTTCGTACCACGATTGGCGGCTATACCCAAACAGGTCGCACAAGGACTGAATACCGACCAGCGGGTGCTGGCAACTCAGCCGACTTACCGTTTGGGCCCAGGCTTTTTTCTAATCGGCACTTTGTATTGGTTCTCAGCGATGTCGATCATTATCTCCAAGCCCTCATTCTTTAATTTGAGCTTATTTATTTCCTTTTCAGAGGCTGCCAGTCGCTGCCGCAGGATTTTCAGTTGATCCGATTCACTTCTCATAGACAGGTCTGTTTTGTTGGAAAACCATCGCCTCAAGCGGCAGCGGGCGTAACGACGATGCCAAGCTCTGAGTGAAGTTCGCACGGTCCGCCGCGCGGAAATTCTTAATTCGTCCAGCAGTTGCCGCTCAGAAAATATTCCTGATCGGCATAGTTCGACAACCTGAGCCTGTAGTTTTCGGTTTTTATGATTTTTCCTGATTGTAATCAAGTCCCTTACTTTCATAATCTTACAGTGGTTGTGTAAGGCTATTTCAGGGCAATACAATATGTTTTATAATTTATATTATGTTAAATAGATATTTTAATAATTAAGCACCCTATTCAGAGTGCTTAATTGTTAATCAATTACTGTGCTTCTATACACTCCACTTTCTTACCTTCAAATTGGGCAAGGACATTATTTAAAGTTTCCAACGTATCAATAGCTTCCTGTGCATCTGGCTTGGCCTTTACGGCTTTGTCAAAGTAAGGCTTAGCTTTCTTAAACTTACCACACACGCGGCCTTCCACTTCCTTACCCGTTTTTTGGTACTGTTGCATATCCATATTATCCACTTCGCGCTTCAACTCAACAGCTTCGTTGAAATAGATTACGCCAAGGTTGAACAAAGCGTCGTAGTTCTCCGGCTCAGCCGTCAGTGCTTTTTCGTAACTACCCAGAATCTCCTTCTTGGTGTCATCATATTTTGCCTGCAAGTCTGCCAGTTCTTTTTCGGCGGTAGCTTTATCACTGCTATTGGCTTTTTGGGCAGCGGCCTTCATATCGGCCTCGTACTTAGAGAGTCTGGATTGCGAGTCGTCGCGGGATGCAGTCACTTCATCTAACTGGCGCTTGAGGTCGGCGTTCTTAGGTTGCTTGTTCTTCAACGCGGTGATACGCTTGATCTCACCCTCGTAGATACCCAGTTTGTCTTTCTCGTCGGCCAACTGCTTTTTCATTTGCTCCATTTGACCACCCGATGATCCAATCTTATCCTTCAGGTCACGCATCTGCTGCGCTCTCTTAATGTTGATATTGTCGTAAAGGATGCCCAGGTTTACGAGGTTGGTAACATTAGATGGATCCTTTGCCGTCAAATCCTGTAACTGCTTGATCGCCATGTCCTCGTTACCGGATGCTAAGTGAATGTTGACAATCTCGGATTTCAAATCCTTGTTGTCAGGGCTTTGCGCTAAGCCTCTTTCCAGCGTGTTGATCGCCTTGTCAAATTTCTCATCAGCACGATAGAGCTGAGCCAGTCCGTAGTACACACTTGGGTCTTTACCACCATTGGTAATATACTTCTCGAACTCTTCCACCGCGACATCTTTCTTGTCGGCTTGCTGGGCAGCAATACCACCGTACAAGGTAGCAAGCGTATCCTTTTGGTTGATCTCCTGCGCCATACGGAAAAGTTTGAGCGCACTTTCCATGTCCTGACCCTGGTACTGCTCGGCTCCCTGCTTTACAAAAGCATTATACAAGTTGCCTTCTGTTCCGGCTAGGATGTCACTTGCCTGCTTGGACAAACGTCCGGCAGCTCCCTTTTTATTGACATCTAATTCGATGACTTTCTTATAAGCCTCGTAAGCTGTCATGACCGCACCCGAATCCAATGAGCTGTAATTCAAGGCAATGTTCTGATAGGCTTCTGCCCGCTCCATCCAGGTCGCAGCTTTGGCCGCGTCTTTGTCGTCTGTGATATCTTTATCACTTTTCTCTTTGGTCTTCTGCGCCTCCTTCAGCATCGCCTCGTCTACAGCGGTGTTCTGGGCCATGGACAGACCACCGAAAAGGCTCAGTCCGATTACAAAAATTATCTTTTTCATATTTATTTGATTGATTGGTTAAGAATTATCGATTTTGATTAGGTTAAAAATTTGTTAAAAAATCATTCCGTAACTTCGGAATCTAAGGCATCATCGTCAGAATCAGGTGTATGACTGTCGCTTTCCGTTGCTTGGCCATTCAGTGCAGTAGTGTCCGTAATAACAGTTCCCTCCTCCCCTGCTGCTGCTTCCTCCTCCTCTTTCAGTATTCGGGTTACAGAAGATATCTCGTCTGAATTATTCAAACGGATAAGTTTCACTCCCTGGGTATTGCGACCCGCTTCGCGAATATCGGTCACACTCATGCGGATAGCAATACCGTTGCGGGTAATAATCATCAGATCGTCGTCCTCGGTCACTCCGCGAATGGCCACCAGCTTACCGACCTTCTCGGTAGTCTTCAAAGTAGTCACGCCCTTGCCACCGCGCTTGGTCACGCGGTAATCTTCGACAGGCGACCGCTTGCCGAAACCATTTTCGGAAACCACCAGCAATTGTGCGTCCTCGCGGTTGATACAAACCATACCGATCGCTTTCAGATCAGGGCTGTCTTTCAGGTTTATCCCGCGCACACCAGCGGCAGTTCGGCCCATGGGTCTGACGCCGCCTTCATTAAAGCGCACGGCGCGGCCCGCACTCTGGGCAATGATAATATCATTATCGCCGTTGGTCAGTGCTACGTCTAGTAGCCTGTCACCATCCTTGACGGAAATGGCAATGATGCCATTCTGGCGGGGACGAGAGTACGCTTCGAGCAGGGTCTTTTTGATGATCCCATCCTGCGTACACATAATAATGTAGTTGTTATTGATGTAATCCTCGTCAGTCAGCGTCTTGACGTTGATGACCGCGCGGATAGAATCGCCCGACTCTATGCTAATTAAGTTCTGAATCGGCCGACCTTTGGAAGTCTTGGCACCTTCGGGTACTTCATAGACTTTCAGCCAGAATAGTTTTCCGTATTCCGTGAAAATCATGAGGTAGTTGAGCATCGTAGCCGAGAAGAGGTGTTCGGTAAAATCCTCATCCTTAGTCTTTACTCCCCTCGCTCCTACCCCACCCCGCGTTTGGGTACGGTACTCTTGCAACGGCGTCCGCTTGATATAGCCTTCGCTGGAAATGGTAATAAGCATTTCCTCGTCGGCAATCATGTCTTCGTCGCTGAATTCCTCAGCGGCGTACTCGATCACGGTGCGGCGGTCGTCGCCGTAGCGCTCGCGCACATCAGCGAGTTCGAGTTTGATGATCTCGAATTTTCGGAAATCCTTAGCCAGAATATCCCGGAGATCGGTAATCAGAGCCATGATTTCCTCGTATTCCTTGATAATCTTATCCCTTTCAAGTCCGGTCAGACGCTGGAGACGAAGTTCCAATATGGCCTTAGCCTGAATTTCAGAAAGTTGGAATTGCTCGATCAGACCCGTACGAGCTTCTTCCGGGTCTTTAGCGCTGCGAATCAGGTTGATGACCGCGTCCAGATTATCAAGTGCAATCAGCAAGCCTTCCAAGATATGCGCCCGCTTTTCGGCTTCGCGCAATTCGTACTCGGTACGGCGCGTCACGACTACCACGCGGTGATCGACGTAATGCCGGATAAGATCCTTCAAATTCAGGATCATCGGGCGACCTTTAACCAGGGCCACGTTGTTGACCCCAAAGCTCGTTTGGAGAGGCGTATATTTATATAGGTGATTGAGGACGATATTGGGAATGGCGTCTTTTTTCAAATCAAAGACTATCCGCATTCCGTCGCGGTCCGACTCATCGCGCAAATCGGAAATCCCGTCCAGTTTCTTGTCGTTGATCAGGCCGGCGATGCGTTCGATCATGTTGGCCTTATTGGTCATGTACGGAATCTCGGTCACGATAATCCGCTCCCGACCCGTCTTGCTGATCTCCATGTTGGTCTTGGCCCGAATAATGACCCGTCCCCTCCCCGTCTCTAGGGCCGAGCGAACGCCCTGATAACCGTAGATCGTGCCGCCCGTCGGAAAGTCCGGGGCTTTGACGTACTCCATCAGTTCGGGAATGGTAATCTCGTTGTTGTCAATGTAGGCGACCACGCCGTCGATGACCTCGCGCAGGTTGTGCGGGGCCATGTTAGTGGCCATACCCACAGCGATTCCCGAGGAACCATTAACTAATAAGTTAGGGAACTTGGCGGGAAGTACCGAGGGCTCTTGCAGAGAGTCGTCGAAGTTAGGCTGAAAATCGACCGTTTCTTTATTGATGTCGTTCAGCAATTCGTCAGCAATACGCTTCAAACGAGCTTCGGTATAACGCATAGCAGCGGGCGAATCGCCATCCACCGAACCGAAGTTACCCTGTCCGTCCACGAGCATGTAGCGGAGCGACCAGGGCTGGGCCATACGAACCATGGTATCATACACCGAAGAGTCGCCGTGCGGGTGGTACTTACCCAGTACCTCGCCGACGATTCTTGCCGATTTCTTGTGTGCTTTATTATAGTTAACCCCGAGGTCCGACATACCGTAGAGTACACGGCGGTGGACGGGCTTCAGCCCGTCGCGGACATCGGGGAGAGCGCGGGAAATAATGACCGACATTGAATAATCAATGTAGGCCCCCCGCATTTCATCCTCTATATTGATGGGGATGATATTACCAGTGTTAGTTTCTGCCATAAAGGGAGTACCGAATCAACGAATTTAGTTTTAGGAGTAATAAAATATACGGTGGTTTAAAATACGCACCACAGCATACGGTATAAAGAGTCAAATTTCGTCATTTTTCGGCTTTTGCCCAAATATTTGCTTGTCCAGACACCGTTATATTTACCCTCCGGGTGACTTATACCTCGAAATCACCCTAAAAACCTTCCATAATGCCCCTCCTGCTCACTTTTGCGGCGATTCTGTGCCTTGTTCTGCTTATTGCATGGCTCAAACTGGACACCTTCATTTCCTTTCTTTTAGTGTCTATCGGGTTGGGGTTGGCCAGCGGACTGGACGTAAGCCAAATTGCGACGGCGGTGCAAAAGGGCGTCGGCGGTACACTGGGTGAACTTGTATTAATCGTGGGCTTCGGCGCGATGCTGGGTAAGCTGGTAGCTGACAGCGGCGCGGCGCAACGCATTACGGATGCGTTGATCGGTTTATTTGGCACCAAAAACATTCAGTGGGGCTTGGCGCTGGCGGGTTTTGTGATCGGAATTCCATTATTTTACAATGCCGGGTTCGTGATTGTGGTTCCGCTTATATTTATGATCGCCTCCTCGGCCAAACTACCTTTGTTGTACGTGGGGATTCCGATGTTGTCGGCCCTTTCGGTAGCCCACGGCTATTTGCCCCCTCACCCCTCCCCTTCTGCCATCGCTACGCAGCTCAACGCCGATTTGGGTAAGACGCTTTTGTACGGGTTGATCGTAGCAGTTCCCGCCATAGCCGTAGCTGGACCAATATTCGGGCGTACGCTCAAACGCTTTAATCCAAAGCCTGACCCGCTACTGTTCGACGTGAAACCTCGCCCCGCCAACGAATTGCCCAGTCTGGGCATTAGCGCGGTGGCTGCTCTGCTGCCTGTTTTTCTCTTAACGGGAATGTCAGGAATAAATAAGCTTTTTCCCGGCTACGCTTTCATCGAAATCCTGGCCGACCCGAGTTTCAGCATGTTGGTGTCGGTACTATTTGCCGCTTACGTGCTAGGCATTCGGCGCGGTATGGATATGCGGAGCATCACTAAGTCGATGGAAGAAGCTTTCAAGGGCGTGGCGATGATTCTGCTAATCATCGCCGGAGCGGGCGTGTTCAAGCAAATCATGACCGAAAGCGGCGTGAGTCAGTACATCGCCGAAGGCTTGAAGGGCGTGGACATTTCGCCCATCGTGCTGAGTTGGGGCATCGCGGCCATTATCCGCGTCTGCGTAGGTTCGGCCACGGTCGCCGGGCTGACGACGGTCGGCATCCTGGCCCCGTTGCTGATGCAAAGTACCGTCGCCCCGGAACTCATCGTACTGGCCATCGGGGCGGGTAGTTTGATGTTCTCTCATCTGAACGACGGCGGTTTTTGGCTCTATAAAGAGTACTTTAACCTTAGCATCAAGGAAACGCTGCTTACCTGGTCGGTGATGGAAAGTATTGTTTCCGTTGTGGGGTTGCTGGGCGTTTTGGCATTGAGCATATTTGTTTAACATGGTAGAGACGCCGATTTATCGCGTCTAACTGGCGCCAGCCAACGACGAGAAAGGAACAGAATCACGGTTAATTAGCCGCAATAGCATGAATATAAAAAAAGTATTTCTTGCGTTCATTTTCCTAACAGCGGTAAACATGGCCATAGCGCAGGTACCCGGCCGCTGGGAAGGAACGGCCGAGGTCAACGGCAAACCGCTGCTCGTCGCGTTTAATGTTTCAGATGCTGGGGCGGGTAGTTTTTCGACCACAATGGATGTGCCCGCGCAGGGAGCCAAAGCATTGCCCTGCGATGAAACTAAGGTCGAGGGTGACAGCATTTTTATTTCTATAAAAATGATTGGAGGCCGCTACGCGGGGAGGTTCGACGCTACTCGATCAGCCACTACGGGCGCATTGCAGCAGGGGAAAAAACTCAATACTCCGCTCGACCTGAAACGGACGGGCGACGCCGTCGCGCTGGATCGCCCGCAAACGCCCAAGCCGCCTTTTCCCTATAAAAGCGAAGAGGTAGAGTACGACAGCCCCGACAAAACCGTCCACCTGGGCGCGACGCTTACGACGCCAAAAGGTGAGGGGCCGTTTCCTGTCGCCTTGCTTATCACGGGCAGCAGTTTGCAGGATCGCGACGAAAGCATCATGGGCCACAAGCCCTTTCTGGTCATTGCCGATTACCTTACCCGGCGCGGCATCGCCGTGCTGCGCGTGGACGACCGGAACATGGGAAAATCCACGGGGCCAGCCAAAGCTACCTCGGCCGACTATGCCCAGGACGCCATGATGAGTCTGGATTTTTTGCGAAAAAGAAAAGGCATCGACCCGAAGCGAATTGGGATTATCGGCCACAGCGAAGGCGGAATGATCGCCCAGATTGTGAACACTGCACGGCCTAAGGATTTGGCATTCATCGTATCGCTGGCGGGACCGGGCGAACCGATCCTTGACCTGATGGCCCAGCAGAATACAGCTAACCTCAAAAGCATGAAAGTTCACGATTCAGTCGCCGAGGGCTATGGGGCAATGATGCGCAGCATGATGGAGGCGGCTTCTTCCGAAAAAGACTCCGCGGCCCTCGATCTTAAAATCACCGAAGCGCTTAGCACCTGGCGCAGCAGCGTCATGCCGGGGGTATTCACTACGCTGACGGGGATCACAGATGAAGCGACCGAGCGACAATTTGTGGGTACCATAATGAAAACGCTGCGCGATCCCTGGATGAATTACTTTATCGGCTATGACCCGACGCAAAATTTATCCAGGATAAAATGTCCGGTGCTGGCCATCAATGGAGCAAAGGACATTCAGGTAATGGCCAAATCCAATTTGGCAGGTTGGGAGACTGTGAAAAAAAATGGCAATAAGGACGTCACCACCAAAGCAATGCCCGGCCTTAACCACCTCTTCCAACATTGCGACAAATGCACGGTGGCTGAGTACGAGGTACTGACGGAAACGTTTTCACCCGAAGTTTTAAAAATTATGGGCGATTGGCTGACGGAGAAAGTACTACGGTAGTTGTTCTCAGGCCTCGCTCACCATTGGCATTTGGTGGTTGAAAGTTTCGTCCTCCAACTGCTTCACCAGAAAATCCGACAGATCGGCTCTCGTCAACTTCATGCCCGAGTTGACACCCACCCAGCCCACGCGGTACTTGCCCGTGGCCGGGTCGTTGGTCAGGCGGGGACCGCGCACGACGACCCATTTCAGGCCGCTGTCTTTCAGAATTTCGACGTGCTTGACAGCATCGTTCAGGACTTTTGAAAAGAAAATGCTCATAATGAAGCGGAAGGCTTTGTCGGGGAATTTGGGCTCATCTTTCTCGGGATAAGGCACCCCACCGCCCGACAGTGAAATAACCCGTTCCACGCCGTGTCTCTTCATAGCAGCCACGATGTGGCGAGTGGCGTCCGTTTGTAGCCATTCCGGCGAACCATCGACGTGGCCGATGAGGCTGACGACGATGTCGGTATCGGCGATGGTTTTTCCGACATCGTTAAGATTCAGCACATCTCCTTGGATAATTTCCAGACGGTCAGACTGTTGGGTGACTTTCTCGGGGCTGCGCACTACGGCCTTGACGCTGTAGCCCGCTGCCAGGGCTTTTTGCAAAAAGGGCTGTCCGGTTTGTCCCGTAGCTCCGAATAAGGCTATTTTTTTCATGGATGGTAGGTTAAAATTGAGGGGTGTGTTTACTTTGCCATAGCACAAAGCTTGCGGTCGGTACTAGAAAACCAGGGGTTTGGGCAGAAGTTTTGACGGAGTGCTTTTTAACTCAAAAAAAATTCATTAAATTTCTCTAAACCAAAAGGTTATGAAAAACGATAATTTAGACAAAGTCCCCTCGCTCGACCTGCACGACTTCACTTCGGGCGATCCCGACATGAAAGCCCAATTCGTCGCCGACCTCGGCGCTGCCTTCAACACCATCGGCTTCGTGGCCATCAAGAACCACGGCCTTACCGACGAAATGCGCACGAAGTTGTACGAAGTGGTAAAGCGGTTCTTCTCCCTGCCGGAGGAAGAAAAGAGAAAATACGAACATGAAGAACTTTTCGGCCAGCGAGGCTATATCGGCAAAGGCAAAGAAACCGCGAAGGGATTCAAAGTGGCCGATTTGAAGGAGTTCTACCATGTCGGCCAGCCAGAACCACCGGAGGGCATGGCCGGGAATGTGTTTCCCGAAAATATGCCAGCGTTCGAGGCTTACACTACCCTGGTGTACCGAACTTTCGAAAATACCGGACGGACGCTGTTACAAGCCCTGGCGCTGTACCTCGATCTACCCGAATTTTATTTCGACGACAAAGTCGAGCAAGGCGACAGCATCCTGCGGGCTTTGCATTACTTCCCGATTCTCGATCCCGACGCCTTGCCCAAAGACGCAGTAAGGGCGGCAGCGCACGGCGACATTAATCTTATCACACTACTGATGGGAGCCAGCGCCGAGGGACTGGAAGTACTTCGCCGGGATGGCGTGTGGATTCCCATCACGGCCCTGCCCGATCAGATCGTGGTCAACGTGGGTGATATGCTCGACCGCCTGACCAATCACAAACTCAAATCAACCATTCATCGGGTGGTCAATCCACCGCGCGAGAAGATGAGTTCTTCCCGTTATTCGATTCCTTTTTTTATGCACCCACGTGGCGATATGGATTTGAGCTGCCTAGGTAACTGTGTGGACGCTGACCATCCCAAAATGTACGTGGATATGACGGCGGGAGAATTCTTGGATGAAAGGTTGCGGGAGTTGGGGCTGAAAAAATAGTTGACGCTGGACAGGGGATAGTTGACAGCGGTTTTGATTGCGTTTGTGTCGTATAGCTGGACTTATTACCTTGACGCAGCTTTCCTCCGGTTTATGCGTCGCATTCGGTATTACATTTTCCTGAAAGATGTTCTCGTTCTGGCCTTCACCGCTTTTGGCGGGCCGCAGGTGCATTTGGTCATGATGCTGGATTTGCTCGTCATCAAGCGAAGGTACCTCACGGAAGAAGAACTACTTGAATTGCAGGCCCTCTGCCAAATTCTGCCCGGCCCCACTTCCACACAGACGATCACCGCTCTTGGTTTCAAAATCGGCGGGCCGGGACTGGCCTACCTCACGGTGCTGGTGTGGTCGCTGCCCGCCATGACGCTGATGACGCTGGCGGCACTTGCCATTTATTTTCTGGAAAGGAGAAATATTTCACTGGAATTCGCCCGCTTCGTGGGACCGATGGCCGTCGCTTTGCTGATGCACGGTGGCTACCGCATCGCCCGGCGCGTGATTCGCGACCAACAGGGTTGGCTATTGCTCATTGCCTCGGCAATAGTGGCCTACCTCTTCCCCTCGCCGTTTATGACGCCCGCCGTGATCATTCTAGGTGGTGTCATCGCCTCGCTCAACTACCGTCAGCAGCCGCGCATGGAAAAGACCCGGCTGCAAATCAACTGGTCAAATTTCATATTGTGGATCAGCGTGTTGGTGGGGGCGGCAGTACTGGGAGCCTTGACGCAGTCGCTACCCGTACGGCTGTTCGAGAATTTCTACCGGAACGGTAGCTTGGTCTTCGGCGGTGGGCAAGTACTTATCCCGATGCTGTACAATGAGTTCGTAGAGTTCAAGCACTACCTCACGCAGGAGGAATTTCTAACAGGCATGGCGCTCACGCAGGTAGTTCCCGGCCCGGTGTTCTCAATCTCGACCTATGTCGGCGCGATGTCCATGCAGCATCAGGGAGTAAGCGGGCAGATCGTCGGGGCACTGGTGGCAACAGTTGGAATTTTCCTGCCGGGTACTTTCTTAATTTTCTTTGTGTATCGCTTCTGGGATCAGCTCAAAAAGTACCGGGGCGTGCGGGCGTCTTTGCAAGGCGTCCACGCCACGAGCGTCGGCCTGACGCTGGCAGCGGCGGCCACGCTCTTCGTGCCGATGGCTACGAGTTGGGTGCCGCTTGTGACGGTATTGGGTACTTTGGCTTTGCTTTTTTTTACTAAACTTCCGCCTTATGTATTGATTCTGGGCGGGTTGATTTTAGGGATATTTTTGGGCTGAGAGAAGATGTGCGTATCTACCATATCCTCTTGATTGTTCGATTTTCCAAATACTGGTCGAAGACCTCGTCACCGCTAACAATGTCCATGCCTTCCACCAGTAACTGAGCAACGATGAGGCGATCAAATGGGTCTTTGTGATGAAAAGGCAGATTCCGCAGTGGAAAAGTGTGTTCAATCCTGATCGGCAGAATGTCCATATCGTTCTCCCATACCAGCCTTTCCAAATTCTCCATCGACAACTCCATGCGGAGTTTGCCGATGCTGATTTTGATGGCGATTTCCCAAAAACTCGCCACGCTCAAGAATTTCCCAATGACCGGGTCTTCGATTTTAACAGTAGCTTCATCACTCAGGTTGTCGCTACCGTCGAAGAACCAAATCAAAGTATGGGTGTCGAGCAGCAAATTCATTCGGGCATATAGTCTTTGAAATCATCCAACGGAGCATCAAAATCGTCCGACATGTGGAATTTACCCTTAGCGCATCCGAACCTGGGCTTCCTTTCCAAGCCGCTTTGCTCTTCGGCAATTTGTCGGGCCAGTAGGCCATCGAGATAGTCAAGCAAATCTTGCTTGAGTTGCTGGGAGTGGAGTAGCGATAGCTTTGAATGTATTTCCTGGTCAGCCATAAGTATTATTTTAGGGTGTAAACGCCCAGTTGGCTCTATTGGTTTCGCAATACCTCTTTCAAAAGTCCCCTCGCTGACTTTCTACTTGCCCCGCCGTATGAGGGCTTTGAGTTCGGCCATTTCCTCCCGCAGAAGTTTGACCTCAGCGTTGGTATCAGCCAACTTCTCTATTTCTTGCTGTTGCACCTCATTCCTCTTCTCCAACTCCACCACGTACAGCGTCAACTCCTCGATTTTCTCCAACAGTTTGGCGTTGAAAGCCGTACTCTTCATGCCCTCGGCTACCATCGCTGCCGCCGAAGGTACCCCCGGCAGGTGCTTGTTCTTTTTGACGAAAGCCTCCACCTCATCCAATGGTTGCAGCGCGTAGCCCTCTTCAAACACCTTGTCCGACCAGTCGGCCACGTGGGCTACCTGCACGCGCGGCTGGCTAAGTACGAGCCTACCGCTTTGATTCACCGACAGGAATTGCCCGGCCTGAGGCTGATAGGCACTTAGGAGGCCGGGAATTTGCACGGCCGATTCGGAACTCCCCAACACCAGTGTCTTCTCGGCATCGGCGGGAAGCTCCGCCCCCAGGCCCAGCGCCAGGCTCTCGTGTTCGTTGAAGTGTAGGAAGGGCTGGCCTTTGAGCATCATCGAATTGTCGTAGGCCACATAGTTGATGTTCCCCCGGATAGTAAGGCGCTGGTTGGGGTAGGCCGTGCCGATGCCGACTTTGACGTTGGAAGTGTCGCCAAGTACCAGGCCGTTGTTAACGGCGACCAAGGCTCGATAGCCCAAGGCCGTGGCGCGCTCGAGGTTGGCTTTGTTTGGCCCTGTGGCATCGGCGTAGGTGCCAAAGAAGGAGTTGTTGTCTCCGGTCGTGTTGGCTAACCCGGACTGAGTACCCGTGAAGGAGTTCCTGTTTCCAGTCGTGTTGTAGTACCCGGCCTGTAAACCTGTGAAGGAGTTGTAGCCACCGGTCGTGTTGTTGTATCCGGCAAAAGTCCCCATGAAAGAGTTATCGAATCCGGTCGTGTTGCTACGCCCGGCCTGATAACCCGTGAAGGTATTTTCGCCGCCGGTTGTGTTGTAGTACCCGGCATAGTAACCCGTGAATGAGTTACGCGATCCGACGGTGTTGCTGTATCCGGCCTGAAAACCTGTGAAGGAGTTATCGAATCCGGTCGTGTTGCTGCG
>NZ_JBGSXF010000121.1:0-4805 GCF_041751555.1 Persicitalea sp.
CTTCAAGCGGCTTCCAGCCAGTTTTCGCGAACAGAATTGACAAAATCCCACCGGGAAACCTCACTACCCTACTTTACCTTCCCGCGCCGCTGCATGGCTTCACGCCAAGTAGTTAGAATGATGCCCTCCTTTTCGATGTAAGCTTTCAATTTGGGATCAATCATGGCGAGCAGGTCGCCCTTGCGGGTCTGGGTAGAACCGGAAATGATGGGGAAGATCTCGGTCGGATCGGTGCAGTGCATGATAACCATCGTCAGGCCAGGTTTCAGGTCGCGTAGCCCTTCGATGTACTTCTGAGTTTTGAAGTTCTGCAGATTCTCTTTGGTGACCTGGGTACCTTCGGGTAGTTTCCAGCCGTAGCTGGTATTATGCAGATCGTCGAGAACGGGAAGCCCCGCGTTCCATAGTTGTTTGCCAATGGTCTGCGTCATCGCGTACAAATCGTCGCTCATACCTTCGTCCACCCGGACCGCAGTATTATGCCCGCCCGGAAGCATGACCGGAATTTTTTCCTGCATACCTACCTTGATATAGCGCTCGATAAACGCAGGCGTGGCGAAAAGGGTACCCATGTGCGAGTCCAGGTGGGTAGGTTCAAAGCCCATCGTGCGGGCGCGTTCCAGTTGGGCGCGGATTTCGGTTTCTACTTCGTCGGCGGTGGCGTGTTTTACCACATCGGCCACGTTGGGCCACATCGCTCCTTCGGCATCCACGAGGCCTTTTACAGCAGGCTTACCGGCCAGCGGCCCCCAGCGATACTCTTTCCATTCCGAGGTAAGCGTCAGGTGAAGGCCGGCGTCGATGTCGGGATATTGCTTAAGATAATGCACAAAACCCGGCACCCAGCCACAGGGCATCATCACGCTCACTGAGGTAGCCACACCATCGCGGATGGCTTTGAGAGCCCCTTCATTAGAATCGTAGGACATACCCGCATCGTCCACGTGCATGATGATTACCTTTTTACCCGCTGGGTAGCCCAGTTTTTCGGCGTAAGTAGGGCTTTGGGCGGCGGCTTGGTCGAGCATAGCAAGAATAAGGGTGAATAAAATGAGTGGTTTCATGGGACATTTGTTTTGAAACGGGAATAGACCAGGATTGCTCCAAATTAAACAATCCCTCTCAATTATTCCTACATTTATGGTCAACTAACCGGCCGATGCGGTTATGACTCAAACCCGCTGGAATAGTTTTGTTGAAACATGGCAACTACGAATGCCAGACGAAGTACTTTGAACCAAGAACTAAAAAACCGAATGATCTCGACCAAAAACCCCATAACCAAAACTAAAATAACCGTCGCTCACGGCGACGGCATCGGCCCCGAAATTATGGACGCCACGCTCCGCATCCTCGACGCGGCGGGAGCGCTCATCGAGCCGGAAGTCATCGAAATCGGCGAGAAAGTCTACCGGAGTGGCAGCAAGGCAGGTATCCAGCCCAGCGACTGGGAGTCACTCCGCCGCAACAAGGTTTTTCTCAAAGCGCCCATTACCACGCCGCAGGGCGGCGGCTTCAAAAGCCTGAACGTCACGGCCCGGACTACCCTGGGTTTGTTTGCCAACGTGCGGCCATGCATGGCTTACTCGCCTTACGTAGATACTAAACATCCGCTGCTGGATCTTGTCATCATCCGTGAAAACGAGGAAGACCTCTACACGGGAATCGAACATCGACAGACAAATCAGGTGAGGCAGTGCCTGAAACTAATTTCCCGACCCGGTTGCGAAAAAATCATCCGTTACGCCTTCGAGTACGCCCGCGCTTACAACCGCCGTAAGGTCACCTGCCTGTCCAAGGACAATATCATGAAAATGACCGACGGGCTTTTCCATAGTGTCTTCGACGAGATTGCAGCCGAATATCCTGATATCGAGAAGGAACACTGGATCATAGACATCGGCTCCGCGCTACTGGCCGACGAACCGGAACGTTTCGGTATCATCGTGACGCTGAATCTATACGGCGACATTATCTCCGACATCGCGGCCCAAATCGCCGGCTCGGTAGGCATGGGCGGCTCAGCCAACGTCGGCGAGCAGTGTGCTATGTTCGAGGCCATCCACGGCTCGGCTCCCGACATAGCCGGGCGCGGCATCGCCAACCCGTCGGGGCTGCTCAACGGAGCCATCATGATGCTTGTCCACATCGGGCAGGGCGAGGTGGCCGCTAAAGTCCACAATGCCTGGCTCAAAACTATCGAGGACGGCATCCACACGGGCGATGTTTATCAGGAAGGCGTGAGTAAAGAGCGCGTAGGCACCAAAGCTTTTGCTGATGCGGTGATTGAACGGCTGGGCCAAACGCCTCAGCACTTCAAAATAATAAGCTACGCCGCTGCGCCCAAGCCCATTCATATTACTTCCGGCCACGAAGTTCAGCAGGAAAAAGAACTAGTGGGCGTGGATATTTTCCTGGATTGGACCGGGGGTACCGCTCAACAATTGGGCGACGCCATCGCCGCTTTGCCAGATTCGCCTCTACACCTCAAAATGATGACCAATCGCGGCGTCAAGGTCTATCCCGACGGCGTTCCCGAAACCTTCTGCACCGATCACTGGCGTTGTCGCTTTGTAAGCAAGATCGATTCTGATAAAGTCATCAATAAGAAGACCATCTGGCAACAACTCGCGCTGCTAAATGAAAACGGCTATGACACGATTAAAACCGAGAACCTCTATACTTTTGACGGACAGCCGGGCTATTCGCAAATGCAGGGAGAGTAAGTGAGTTGACGGTGGACAATGCTTTGGGTTCTCCGCTACTCTGAGAAACTCTGTGTGAACCGGGCGGCGCCCCGCACTATGCAACTCTGTGTTCCGAAAAGCTGACTGACAAAAGCCGACCGTGCGACCGGTACGCCGGAGCGGGACCGTGCCGAAAGGCATTTTTCTCCCTCAATTTTTTACAAAAAAAATCGTTAGTTCAACGTAGAATTTCCTTAATGAACTATGACTAAATATTTGAAAAACTCTTTTTCGGGACTTTTGCTGGTTTGCTTTTGTGTCCTGCTGCAAGCCTGTAACCCCACGATGCAAGCCTACAAAAATGGCGTGAAGCGGTTCGACAACGGTGAATATGACCTGGCTTTGAAGGACTTCCAGAAAGCCGCCGAAGGCGACTACGAACCAGCACAGACCAACTATCTCATCGCCGAGTCGTACCGACTCTCCAATCGCTACCAGGAAGCTATTCCTTACTATAAAAAAGCGATGGAAGCCGGAGCCAGTGATCCCAACGCCCGTTTTCAGTACGCTTACGCTCTAAAAGCCTCAGGTCAATACGACGAAGCGCGGCAGGAATTTGCGAAGTTTACCGAGAACGAAACTGCCGACAAGACGCTGAAAGCGCGGGCCGCCCGTGAGGTAGAAACGCTGAAAATTACCGACCGTATCAAGCTAAAAAAAGCGGAAGTGACGGTAGTTGACATGCCCTTCAACACACCGGGGGCGGAGTTTTCGCCCACCATTCTGGGCGACGAACTTGTGATTTCGGCTTCTAAAAAAGAGAAGATTTACAAGAACAATGGCCAGGCAATGCTAGGTCTTTATAAAGTAAAATTGGGCGAGCAGCCCAGCGAAGCTAGTACTAGCCCTACATTATTTAGCCCCAATATTTTTGCGGAAGAAGCTAACGAAGGTTCCCCCGCTTTTTCTCCCGATGGGAAGACGCTCGTTTTCGCGCGTGGTAACACGGGCAAGCGAAAGGGAGCTCAGGATCTGGATCTGTACATGAGTCGCCTCGTCAATGGCCAGTGGACCGATCCTAGTTACTTGCCTATAAACGATTCACTGGCATGGGATGCCTCTCCCGCATTCTCGCGCGATGGCAAAACCCTGTACTTCGCTTCGCAGCGCGCAGGCGGCGCGGGAGGTATCGACCTATATCGTACTAATATGGATGCCTCGGGCCGTTTCAGTACGCCCGTGAATCTGGGCAAAGACATCAATACTGCCGGTGACGAAATGTTTCCTTACGTTTCACCCGACAACAAGCTTTACTTCGCTTCGGACGGGCATCCTGGCCTTGGCAAGCTCGACCTTTTCGTGGCTACGCGTTCACAGGGCATCGTTTCCATCGAGAACATGGGACTCCCATTTAACACCCCGCAGGACGACTTTGGTTTGGTGTTTATGGAAGACCAGGAAAGCGGTTTCTTCGCTTCCAACCGTCCCGGTGGTAAGGGTGACGACGACATTTACTTCTTCTCCAATCCGGTTGTGGAAGAAGTGGACTCGACCATCTTGGCCCAAAACGATCCTACCAATCCGATGAACCCTAACAATCCGCTTTATATCAAGGGAGAGCGAAAGGTGGTGCGCTACTTCTTAGTGGGTGATGTGCTGACCAACAACGCCACGCCAGTCCCGATCGACTCGGCGAAGGTGCGCATCCTATCGGACAGCGCCGATGTAGAACTAGCGCAGCTGATAACGAAGGACGGCGGCAAGTTCGGCCGATACAATTTGGAAGAGGGCAAGGACTATGTATTACTGGTGGAAAAAAAGGGCTTTATCACTAAACGTGAGCCCTTCTCGATGGATGGCAAGAGCATCCCGCCCATTTTTCTGAATAAAGTTCTGACCGATACGACCTACCGCGTCACGGTAAAGCTGGATGATCTGGAACTGAACAAGACGTTTACGCTGGAAAACATCTATTATGATTTGAACAAGTACAACATCCGCCCCGACGCGGCGGTGGAGTTGGATAAACTCGTGCAAATCCTGAAAGATAATCCAACGGTGAATATTGAGCTGGCCTCGCACACCGACGCCCGCGCCACTGATGCCTACAACAATACC
>NZ_JBGSXF010000122.1:0-5243 GCF_041751555.1 Persicitalea sp.
GGCGTGGGCGGCGTGGGGTTGAACGTAATCCAGGGAGCCAGAATCGCCGGGGCTACGATGATCGTGGCCGTGGACCTCAGTCCCACGCGGCTGGAAATGGCCAAAGAATACGGCGCAACCCACACAATCCAGGCAAAAAAAGAAGACAAATGATTGCTGGAAGCCGCCAGGGAAGTAAAAGCGATGACCGCAGAACGCGGGGCGGACTACGCTTTCGAATGTACCGCTATTCCTGAACTCGGCGCTGCCCCGCTGGCGATGATTCGCAACGCGGGAGTAGCCTGCCAGGTCAGCGGCATCGAGCAGGAAATAAAAATTGACATGAATCTCTTCGAGTGGGACAAGCTCTACATCAACCCGCTCTACGGCCAATGTAGCCCCGAACGTGATTTCCCGAAAATTCTATCGCTTTATAAAGAAGGCCAACTAAAACTTGACGAACTCATCACCCGCACCTACCCGTTGGAAGACCTCGCCCAAGCCTTCAACGATATGCATCATGGGAGGAATGCGAAGGGGGTAATACAATTTTGACTAGAGGAGAAATTTTCTTCGTGTCGGCCTGACTTGAGATCAGATCAGTCTTTCTCGAGTTCTTGACCTGCACTCATCAATCTCCTTCCTCCAACTCGAAAATCTCGTCAACCGTTTTTCCAAAAACGCGAGCAATTTTCAACCCCAGAGTCAGTGACGGCGAGTACTTTTCAGCTTCGATAGCGTTGATCGTTTGACGCGACACCTGTACGCGCTCGGCGAGTTCGGCTTGTGTGATATTGAGGGTCGCGCGCTCGATGCGGATTCGGTTTTTCATAGCGCCAGGATTCTGCTTTCGTTTTGCCTGATTTCCCGCGCTTCTTTGTACAGCAGCCAGTGAAAACGTAGCACAAAGATCAACAGCGGTGTAAACATATTGTAAATCATGATATTCAGGAATGGCAATCCATGAACAAACATAATGCAAAGTACCAGCACCAGCGTGTTGCCATAAATAGCCCATTGCAAGGCACCCAAGCGCATTTGGGCTGTGCGTTCGTCTTCATTTTTCACCTGTGCAAACCCCGTAAGGAAAAGACCAATCATTATAGCCAGCGAAATGATCTCATCAATCAGGTTTAGGGTAGCCTCACCCGTTGTGTTTTCATTCAGCGTGGTAGAACCGCTGAAATCGGAACCCCCATTTGAAACAGTCCCTGATAAGGAATACGGATCGCCGAAGGGCCAAGGAATCGTGATTTGAGCCTGGATGGGAAAGTCTTCATCCGAAATTAAAGACCAGAATCCCACCGGGATAAAAAGTACCAGGAGCACCCAACCCATGGGTTTCCAGCGATTGGGTAAGAGATTTTTTGTTTTCATGGCTAATAAATTTTAAGTGAAAGTTTAATGGGGCAAATGTAAAGTATATTTTACATTTTTGTCAAGTATATTTTACATTATATCAAAAATAATTTACCAACCTGGCGAAATAGTGGGTTTAAACTAGAATAAGAACCGCTCAGCAGGAACTTCTTTTTGTTAGTTTTGCAGAAAACCCAATTTCGAAAAGCTTACCGCGCGGGCATACCCGGAGCAAAAGCTGACTGCCAAAATGAAAAATCCCCAACGCTACACCGTCACCGCTGCCCTGATCTACGCCAACGGCCCCATCCACATCGGGCACCTGGCAGGATGCTACATTCCGGCGGATATTTATGTAAGGTATTTAAGGTCAAAGGGCGCGGATGTTGCCTTCGTCAGCGGCACCGATGAACACGGGGTGCCGATTACGATTCGCGCCAAGAAGGAAGGTGTCACGCCGCAAGAGGTCGTGGACAAATACTACGCCCAAATTGCCGCCTCCTTCGCTGAACTGGGCATTTCGTTCGATGTCTATTCCCGAACCAGCAAGTCTGTCCACCACGAAACGTCGCAGGAGATATTTAAAGATTTATTTGACAAAGGCGTGTTCGTGGAGGAAACCACTGAGCAGTACTACGACGAGACGGCCAAGCAGTTTCTAGCCGACCGCTACATCGTGGGTACCTGCCCGGTTTGTGCCAATCCCAACGCCTACGGTGATCAGTGCGAACGCTGCGGCTCCACGCTCAGTCCCACGGAATTGATCGAGCCACGCTCTACCCTATCGGACACGCCGCCCGTGCTGCGGGCTACGACCAACTGGTTTTTGCCGCTGGATAAGATGCAGCCGGAAATTCAGGCCTACATCGACAGCCACCCCGAGTGGAAAACCAACGTGCAGGGACAGTGCCAGTCGTGGCTGAAAGAGGGCCTGAAACCCCGCGCCATGACCCGCGATTTGGACTGGGGTATCAAAGTACCGCTGCCCGATACCGATGGGAAAGTATTGTACGTGTGGTTTGAGGCGCCGATTGGCTATATCTCGGCTACGAAGGACTGGCTCACCCAAAAGAACGGTAACGACACGGGTTGGGAAACCTGGTGGAAAAAAGACGATACCAAACTGGTACATTTCATCGGTAAAGACAACATCGTCTTCCACTGTCTTATTTTCCCGGCGACGCTCATGGCTGAGGGCGGATACACCTTGCCGGATCAAGTACCCGCCAACGAATTTATGAACCTGGAAGGCGACAAGATCTCGACCTCCCGGAACTGGGCCGTGTGGCTGCACGAGTACCTGGAAGAATTTCCGGGCAAGCAGGACGTGCTGCGCTACGTACTCACGGCCAACGCCCCCGAAACCAAAGACAGCGAGTTCACCTGGAAGGATTTTCAGACCCGCAACAACAGCGAGTTGGTCGGTATCTTTGGCAATTTTGTGAACCGCGCGATGATTCTGACGCAGAAGTTCTGCGAGGGTAAAGTCCCGGCATTGAGCGAATTGCAGGAAATTGACAGAAGCACCCTGGAAGAACTGGCCAATTTTCCGGCCCGCTTTGCCGACGCGCTGGAAAACTACCGCTTCCGCGAAGGCCTGACGCTGGTAATGGATCTGGCGCGGCTGGGCAACAGGTACTTAGCCGAAACCCAGCCCTGGCACGCGATCAAGACCGACACCGATGGTACCACCGACCGCCGCGTGGACACAATCATGAACATCGCGCTGCAAATCACGGCTTCGCTGGCGATTGTGGCCGAACCGTTTTTGCCCTTCACTGCCGCTAAAATCAACGGGCAACTGGGTTTTGAACAAAAACCATGGGCCGATGCCGGACGCGCCAACTTACTCCCCGCCGGACACGCCCTAGGGGAGTCCAGTCTGCTTTTTGAAAAAATTGAAGACGAAGCCATCCAAAAACAAATCGAAAAACTTCACGAAGCTAAGCGCATGAATGAACTGGAAAGCAAGCAGGTACCAGAAGTACGGGGCGAAATTCAATTCGACGATTTCACCAAAATGGACATCCGCGTGGCGACCGTGCTGGAAGTAGAGGCGGTGCCGAAGAGCAAAAAACTCTTAAAAGTAAAGCTGGATATCGGATTGGAAGAGCGCACCGTGCTGAGTGGCATCGCCGAGCATTTTTCGCCCGAAGAAGTAACGGGACGGCAGGTACTGTACCTGGCCAACCTCGCCCCGCGCAAAATGATGGGAACCGAGTCGCAGGGTATGATTCTGATGGCCGAGGACCGCGACGGTAGTTTGTCTTTCCTGCAACCCGGCAAAAAAATCTGGAATGGCGGGACGGTGAGCTAACGCAAAAAGTCCCCCGACTCAAAAGAATCGGGGGACTTTGCCGAACGATTAGCGGCTTTCAAATTCTTGATTACCAGCGCTCGATATTCACTTTGCGATGGAAATCTTTGTGTGTCTCGTCAGCGGGCAGATCAAGCATCAAGTAACGGCGGTCGTCATCGTAACGGGCCGAAATGCCTTCCACATCCACATCGGCAGGAATCTGCATCTTGCTAATAAAGCGAATAGAACGCATATCGCTGGATTCACCTTCTGACTTGCCAAAAATCGGCAGCAAATGGTAGATCATGAGTTTGTCTTTCAAAATCTCGATCTGCAGTTCATCTGGTTCGATACCGGGTGCTTTCACCATTACTTCGTAGCCGTCCTCCGTGTTCTCTATGTTCATGATGGGCTGACTCATACCACCATTAGCGGTGTTCATAAAGTCAATGCTCATCAGCATTTCTTGTGGGATATTCAGTTTGTTTTTCATGAGCTGGTTTTTAAGTCTTACGTGTATAAGAGATAAAAACTACGTTCCAGTTTAAAGGGTGAAAACTAACAGTCAATGAGCATTGTCTATTTGATATCTCATAAATGGCTATTAGTCAGATATGTACAACTATGTTAGACAAGTCAAGGGTATTTTTACGGCTGATTCTGATTGATAGATTCCTGCCAAATACGCCGACTTCATACTCTCGTACTGCCACCTTGTCTTCTTTCGAACTACCTTATAAGGCAAAAAAAGCAAATGTCAGAGGTGATTGACCTCTGACATTTGCTTTCGAGCAATTGCCTTGCATAGCGAGAAACTGTGTTATTCAGTACCTCTCTAGGATCTGCCTCCGTAGTTTTCCCGAAACTTCCGAAAGAGCCTGAGGCCAGCTATCGGAACTGGCTTCGGCAAAGTAGTTTCTTCCCGGTGCCCCTACCCGAATGCGGGCCAACTTATTATATGGCTGGGCGAAATTCGACTCGCTGAGATAAACATCAGCTCCCAGGATACTTCCATAGATTCGCATCAAATTCTTTATTTCGGCGCGAATATTAGTTAAAACGTCAATGGTGGGATCAAAATCTTCGGTCTGGATAGCGAGTTTGATATTTTGAAATCGTTCGATCTTTTGCATGGCTCGTCTGTTATAATACTGGTTTTATGGTTCTGTCGAGGGGACGATTCATTGCTTTTTTTCCTCAGAGTGGGTACATATTCCTCACCTTATTTGTAATCTCCTTCATCTCTTGAACTACACAAACCCCAATAGAGTAAGTCGGTAGCCCGAAAAAGCGGTTTTACGCCGGGTTTGGAACAGTCTTGTCAGATAAGACATTAAAAATGGCTTGCCTAAGCCACACTCAATTCAATCTTATACCCTATAACATCTGCACATATGGAAATTTTCAAAATAGAACAGCTAAACGAACTATCGAAAGTAAAGGGACTGCACCACGTGACGATTTTCTCACCCACCAGTCGCGAATCCACCGATAATTATCAGAAGGACAAGATCAATTTCAAGAATCAGTTGCAGGTGGCCGTTTCCCAGCTCAACAAGCTGTATGGTATGAGTGATACCGAGGCCAAAAACTACCTGAAACCTGG
>NZ_JBGSXF010000123.1:0-4997 GCF_041751555.1 Persicitalea sp.
CTCTAACGCGTTCAGCAACACGCAGCGCGGCCTGGCCTCGGGCGAGCGGGTACTGGAACTGGTAGATGCTGTGAACACCATCCCGGAAAAGCCGGACGATATTTCTGTTACAGAATTTTCAAAGAAAATCGAAGTAAGGGACGTTTCCTTTGCCTACGAAGCAGGTTTTCCCGTACTGAGCGACATCAGTTTTGACTTGCCCAAGGGCAAAACCGTGGCCTTGGTAGGGTCGTCGGGGGGGGGCAAAAGTACCCTGGCTGACCTGATCCCGCGCTTTTACGAACCTACCGCCGGGCAGGTACTTTTCGACGGGCAGGATATGCAAAATATTACGCCCGCGTCGCTGCGTGGCCAAATGGGCATCGTGACGCAGGAATCCATTCTTTTCAATGACACGATCTTCAGCAACATCGCCTTTGGCGCAGAAACGACCGAAGAGGAGGTAGTTGCGGCGGCGAAAATCGCTAACGCCCATGACTTTATTATGGAACAGTCCGAAGGTTACCAAACCGTCATCGGCGACCGGGGTACCAAACTCTCGGGTGGACAGCGTCAGCGGATTAGCATTGCCCGCGCGATCCTGAAAAATCCACCCATCCTGATTCTGGATGAGGCCACCTCGGCTCTTGACACTGAGTCGGAGAAACTTGTGCAGGAAGCCCTCACTTACTTGATGCAAAACCGCACGGTACTTGTCATCGCCCACCGCCTCAGTACCATTCAGCACGCCGACGAAATTCTGGTTCTCCAACAGGGGCGAATCGCCGAGCGAGGTACGCACGAATCTCTGCTGAAAAATGAGGAAGGGTTTTATAAGAAGCTGACCGCGATGCAAGAGGTTTAGTTCTTCGTTCAGCCAGGGCCAACCTTGTGATTCAGCTTTATTTCGGGGTATTGTAGTTGTAATCCAGCTGTGTCATTCCAATTTCTCCCGACATTCCGGTTCGAGAAAAGAGAGAAATAGGGTCCAAAATAAAATGTGCGTTTCTAGCTTCTGAATGGGGTTCCTTGCGACAATGGTACAAATCTGACACAATAGTACAAGTCAATTTTTTCGCCTTTGCAACAATAGTGGTAGAGATTGGCACAATAGAGCATTTCCTTTTTTACAGAACTCTTTAATATTGCACTGTCGGTTATCCGGGCATTTTGTTCGGAGTCGCACGTTTACGTTTGAACCACTATACACACACAGTAGTGGCGGTACTTTGGCAGTTTTTGACGATCGATCAAGACGAGAGTACGCTTACTCAGCGAGACTTTTTTTTGCCGAACGGCAGAAATTGTCAAAGTACCATTTATTAAGTCTACCCCTCACATCCCCACCAGAAGAAAATATAGGATTTACTCAACTACTGGATTAAAAGACGAACTTATGAATGGACCGTGAAGGCCCATTCCGGGGGACTTACTCCCATAAATCCCCGAAGCGGTGCGCTGCCCGGTAATGCAAAACCGCCGACTGAATCTCAGTCGGCGGTTTTTTGTTAAAAGTGTCTTTTTTCGAAAACCTGGCTTAATTTATGCAAAGGTTTGATCTGAAAGTACACCACTTTCAGATTTATACGCTTCTTTGTGAAGCAGTTTCTCAAACAGTATGTTCCAGAGCCAACAGTATGTTCCAGAGCCAAGTCAATACCAGATAGTCCTCTGATTTGTCGCACTAAAACTCAATGAACGATAAAAGCCTGATCATGATCACCACAACATGAAAAAACTTTGTTTGTTGCTTGTCCCGCTGCTGATAGCGCTCAACCTTAGGGCGCAAGTCATCACGCTCGACGACGATACCGACTTCCCCCTCACGATTTCGGCCCGAATGTCCCGGTTCGTGGACACGACGGCGGCTTTGTCGCTGGCTGAGGTACAAAACAAGGATTTCCAGCCCGTCGGTAAGCGCGATTTTCGCCTGCCGTTTTCGGCTTCGGCCTACTGGTTTCGCTTTACGCTACGGAGCGATGCGCCGAAGCGCGACACCTGGGATATCGAGTGGGGGAATCCCGTTATAGAACTGATCGAATGCTACCTGCTCCGCCCCGACGGTACTTACCAGGTGCTGCGAGGGGGTACGCTCGTACCCGAAGCCGATCGAACCTATCGGGGCGAACTCCCCTACTTTCAGTTTGATCTGGCTTCGGGAGAGGAGCAAACCGTGTATGTGCGGGTAAAAAGTCAGCGGGGACACCGGGGAAACATCAGGATTCATGATGGACGCTCACTCCACGCCGAAGAAGTGGCGGATGCGCGGGGAAGCGGATTTGCCAATGGCATAATCATTCTGCGTCTGTTCTTCGTGCTGCTGCTGGCGATTTTTGCGGTGAAAGAAAACGCCTTCCGCGCCTACTGCTTCCTGCTGGTGCTGCGTTCGCTGGGTTTCTGGGGTATCCGCAGCGAGCTGGGCGACGCCCTCACGACTAACGCCGAGGTGGCTACCATTCTCAACTTTCTGTCGTATCATCTGACTCCCATCGGGTATGTGGTGGTGGTGAGGGCTCTGTTCCCTTACGGCCAACTGCCCGCTGTGCTGCGCCGCACCCTCGACATCATTCTGGCCGCCGTCGTGCTTCTGGGCATTCTTATCGCGGCCGATTACCGTTGGCAGTGGTTGCTGGCGAGCCAGTACCTTGTCCTCCTCGCTCAGGTCGTAGTATTCGGGCTATACCTCTATGCAATTGCCAAAAGACTTAGGGTTAACTGGTATTATTCCGCTCCTTTCCTGCTGGGTAATGGCAGCTACTTCTTTCTGTTGCTCAACTCGGTGGGTCTCATTGAGGCAAATTGGGTGTTTGCGGTTGCCTATCTGCTGTTTTACAGTGAGATTTTCGTCTTCGGCTTGTTTTTGGGCAAAATCGTAATCGACTACCGGCGGCAACGCGAAACGGCCCGCCAGGAACTGAACCTGAAAGAAGCCCAGGCCACCCAACTCAAAGAGCTCGACACGCTCAAAACCAACTTCTTCGCCAATATCTCCCACGAGTTCCGGACTCCGCTCACCATGCTCGTCGGACCGCTGGAAGACTTCCGGCAACAGCAGCCCGCCAACCCGCTCATCCCGGCCATGCAGCGCAGCGTATGGCGGCTCAAGTCGCTCATCGACCAGCTCCTCGATCTTTCGCGGCTCGAAGCCGGCCACCTGCACCCGGCTATTGTGGAGGCCGATTTGGCCCTCTTTCTTCGGCGGTTGTTCGCCTCCTTCGAGTCACTGGCCCAGAGCCGGAACATCATTTTTAACTACCAGCAGAACTTTGGTAACCATACGGCCCGCTTCGATCCCGATAAGCTGGAAAAAATCGTCACTAACCTAGTGTCCAATGCCTTTAAGTTTACACCCGAGGGCGGGCGGGTGACGGTAGATGTGAACTTCACGAATACCGACATCACCCTGAATGTGCAGGACTACGGCATCGGGATCGAAGCGGCGCGACTGCCGCATATCTTCGACCGTTTCTATCGGGTAGAAAGCGCGGGGCAAAACAACACCGAGGGGGCAGGCATCGGTCTGTCGCTGGTTAACGAACTGGTGAAAGCCCTCAAAGGGCACATTCGGGTCGAAAGCGAGCCGGGCCGGGGCAGCACCTTTACGCTGCGGTTGCCAACCGACGCCGATACCTGGCCCGAATACACTGCCGGGGCAGATACCGCCGACTTTGCCCTGACTGCCCCGGAAGGCGGGCCGACAGCCGATGGCCCGGATTTGGCAAGCGATCTGCCCGAACATGATCCCCACCCGGACCACATACCGCTGTTGCTGATTGTGGAGGACAATCCCGACCTGCGAAATTACATGCAAAGCATTTTCCGGGAAAACTACCGGATCATCGAAGGTCACGACGGGCTGGATGGCCTCGAGCGCGCTTTCGAGGAAATACCTGATCTCGTCATCTGCGACGTGATGATGCCCCGGCTCGACGGTTTTGGTTTTTGTGAAAAACTCAAGTCCGACCTCCGCACCAGCCACATTCCGGTGGTGATGCTGACGGCCAAGGCCACCCGCGACGACCGCCTCACGGGACTCGAACTCGGTGCTGACGACTACCTTACCAAGCCCTTCGACCGCGCTGAACTGGAACTGCGGGTAAAAAACCTGCTGCGCCAGCGCGAGCTGCTGCGTCGCAAATTCAGCCAGCAGATGGCCGATCCCTCGATCCAGGGCGAGGCAGCATACCTGACAAGTTCGCTGGACGAGAAATTTTTGCAGAAGGCTATCTGCACCGTAGAAACCCAGGGCGGCGACAGCGAGTTTGGCATCGACAACCTCTGCGACGCCCTATACACAAGCCGCTCCCAACTCCACCGCAAGCTGAAAGCCCTCACGGGCCAAAGTACCACGGAGTTCATCCGCAGCATCCGTATCCGCCGCGCCGCTGAACTCCTGAAACAGCCGGGTACCAGCGTGTCGGACATCGCCTACGAGGTCGGGTTCGAGAGCCCCTCCTACTTCTCCAAGTCTTTCAGTGAGCAGATGGGGATGACACCAAGCGAGTGGAGTGCCGAAAAGAAATTTTAAAACTGAGGAGGAAGGAACGGGCTGGCGCCAGCAGCTAAGGGCCGGACTGCCATACCAGGAGAGGATGCTGGCGCCAGCTTTCCTCTCCTCCTTCCTCCATCCTCCTCTCCTCCTCCCACCTTCGTTTCCAGCCACTGGAAGAGGTTTTTGCAACAATAGTACAAGTCTGCAACAACAGTGATAGTCGATTTTGCAACATTAGTACATGAGATTGACACAATAGTGATAGTCGAAGTGAGGGAGGTCCTGTAGTTTTGGGGTAAAGGTTTTTCAAACTTAATATCTATAAACTCATGACAAACGCTCTACCCTTAGCGGCCCGGCCCAACGGCTCCCACACGTTTTTTTTCGCCTGCCTGCTATGCGCTTTGGCCCTGCTGCTGGCCGCGCCCGGCTTTGCGGCCACCATTTACGTCGATGCCAGTGTGGCACCGGGCGGCACGGGCAACGGCTCCTCATGGGCCAATGCCCACCAATCCTTGCAGACGGC
>NZ_JBGSXF010000124.1:0-5074 GCF_041751555.1 Persicitalea sp.
TTTTTCTCCACCGCCACCAGCTTGGGGTCTTTGATGGGCTTCCCGAAAATATCGAAGTTGTTGTCGAGCAACATCCGTTCGCCACGCTTGGCCGAGAGCCGTTTGCGGCGCGGGTCGCGGTTGATGACCGTCTCGCGAAACTGCCCCTTGATGTCGTGGATAAAGCGCAGTAATTCGGCTTTGGCGTCCTTGTCGGCGGTGTTTTTGTAGGCCGCCACCGCGCTCCGGTACGTTTGCAGACTGAACCGCTGCTTCCGAAACACGTCGCTGAGGTCTTCGGTGAGGCTGAATTTGCTCAGCAAACTGTTGCCCTGCTTGATGTTGATGTCGATGTTGGGCAGCGTTTCCAGTTCCGCAAAACCCGATTCCTCGGTGTAATAAGCGTTTTTCAGCAACTCGATCCACAACCGCAACCGACAGATCTTGACCGAGTTGGGATTGATGTCCACGCCAAACAGGCAGTTTTCGATCAGTACCTGCTTCTCGTGGAAAAGTACCCGCTGCACCCGCTGCCGCTCGGCGGTCGGTTTTCCCGTGGCTTCCTGCAAGAAGTAAGTAAAAGGTTCGTCGTCTTCCTCGTCCAGCACCACCAGTTCGTCGTTCACGACCCGAATCAGGTATCCTTTGAGCCGACGGCCCGCGTCGTCCTGCAAAATCCCGAGTTCGCTCTTAATGGCGATCAACTCGTTGAGCGCCGATACCAGAAAATGCCCCGAACCCACCGCCGGGTCGCAAATGCGCAGCGAGTCGATGAGGGCGTTGGCGCGGGGGCGGTCGAGGTCTTTGTCGCGCAGCGCGGCGAAGTCGGCGCACCGCCAGCCGTGGGCGTCGTTGAACTTCTGCACCACGGCGCGGCGGATGGTTTCGCGGCACATGTACTCCGTGATGAAGCCCGGCGTGTAGAACGAGCCGTCCTTGTAGCCGTTGATTTTTTCAAATATCAAACCCAGCACACTGGCGTTGATGAGCGCCCGGTTTTTTTCCTGAATATCGTCGCCGCTTTCCGACGCAAAATCGTAGGCGTCCAGAAATGCGAACAAGTACCCCAGCGCGGGTAGTTCGGCGCGGTCGCGGTAAGCGGGATGATCCCGCAGCACCGATTGCCGCAACAACGGCAGGCTCAGACTACTATCGAGCGTGTTGATGCTTAGGGTCGTATCTTCCAGTTCCGTAATCTCGAACAGCGAGGAGTTGAGGTAAGGTACTTTACCAAACTTCTGCCGGACGCCACCCTGCCGCTCCGCCGGACGCCTGGCCAGCACCCGGAAAAACAGCCGATATACCTCATCGAAATCGGCCAGCTTGGCGCTGTTCAGGAAGGCGTAGGCGCGGTCGCCGCGGTGGTACTTCACCAGTTGCGATTCCAGCAGTTTCAGGAACAGAATCCGGTTGACCCAGGTGATGCAAAGTTCCAGCGCCACGCTGAAAAGCTGCTCGTCGTGGGTGCGGCCGTACTGTCCGGGGTCGGTGAGGTGCGAAAGCTTACCGGAGGTTTGAAGCTCAATAATCGTGTTTTCGAGCAGCGAACCCTCGTCGCGCTGTCCTTCGGCTTTGCGCCGAATCACTTTCTTATTGCCCTCTTTGGTCTCTTCCAGCCCAATCAGATGCAGCAGCTCGGTATAGAATCGCGGATTGAGGCGGTTACTGTCGGTGGCAGCGGGCAGCTTGAGCAGATGTGCGGGTGAAAGTACCTTGTACAGCGGCAGCAGTGCCTTGTCGTTGGTCGGGTCCCTATCCTCGACGTTCTTCTGGTAGGTACGGAGGTCGAAGTACGTAAACGGAATTTCCTCGGTCAGTTCGGCCAGGAACGGTTTGGCTATTTCATTTTAAAACAGGTCGTTATTCCGGCTCACCTTTTGCCCCGTGGCCCAGGCAGTGTACTCTTTTTTGAGCCAGGCATTCCGGTAAAACACCCGGTCGATCAGCGCGGCGTCAAAGATGTACCACTCGTACACGTTGGTCACGACGCAGTGCCGCAAGTCGGAATTACGGTCGCGGCTCCGCTCCTGAAAGTAGTACAGCAGCAACTCGTGAAACGCCTTGGTATTCAGATTCTCGCGGCTCACCATCTCGCTGCGGTTGGCCGGCCGCTTCACCTCGAACAGCACCCCCGCCGGACTCGCCGCGTCCTTGCCCAGGTGAATCACGAAGTCGGTCTTGCCCTTGGGCGCCACCACATAGCTCTCCTTGTAGTACACCTCTTTCAGGAAATCCATGAGGTGGTCCTTGATGTTCTCTTCGCTCTCTTTTTCGTCGATGTAGCCGAACAGCGTTTTAAAACGATCCTTGAAGCGTTCGATCTGCTCGCGTTCGGGACGTAGCTTGTAAGCGGGGTCGAGGGATTTGGTGGGGGTGGTGGGCGTGAGGAGCATGGTGGGAGGGCGGGAGGGTCATGGATGCTGTGGCAAAATAAGGGGTTTATCTGTATATTTACGCTCCTGACAAAATTATCGCCGAAGGCAAGCCGACCTTTACTCATGATAGCTTACCAAAATATCTACGACAGCCTTGCTGACTTCATTGCTTCGATGGATGCGGAAAAGGTACTGGCCTTCCACGCTCCCGATTCTTTGCAAGAACGCGTGGAGTATCTGATCGAAAAAAAGCAAGAAGAACAGCTTTCGGCGCGTGAGAAGGAAGAGCTGGATCACTACTTTATTTTGGAGCATATCGTCCGACTTGCTAAGTCTCGTACGCTACTGCGCTTGTCGAAAGATGGAGCGAAGTAGTCGATACATCCCGGACGCACTCCGTCTCGAGGTGGCTGTAAGAGCCGACTACCGCTGTGAATATTGCCTACGGCCCGAAAAAGCCTCTTTTCTAAAATTTCAGATAGACCATATTATAAGCCGTAAGCACGGAGGTTTGACAATTAGTGAGAATCTAGCCTATACCTGTCCCGTCTGCAACAACAGCAAGGGTTCCGATGTAGGTACAGTTTTGGAAGATGAGGAAACTTTTGTCCGATTGTATAATCCCAGGAAATACAAGTGGCAGGATCACTTTGAAATCAACGAGGGGGCTATCCTGGCAAAATCCGACATTGGTTCTGCCACTATCAAAATATTGAATCTCAATGATGTCAATCGAATTTTGGAAAGACTGGATTTGATTGAAGCAGGGATATTGCCTTAATAAAAGGTAACCAAAATAAGGAGTTTATCTTTGTATGTACGCTCCTGACAAAGTTGTCTGCATCGGGAGAACGTTGGCGACATTGGAGTACTTGGTGGAGCATCAAAAAAAGATCAACAAAGCTATGAAAACCATGAATTTGAAAGACCTGCTGCATAACGCAACCACTCAGTTGAGGGATTTATCGCCATTGGAAAAACCTGATTTCAGGCTCGAACAGGCGGTTCATCGAAAGGATGAAAAAGTGTGGGAGATTGTCATTTCGTATCTCGTAGAAAATAATAATAAGCCGATAAGTGCAGTATCGACGTTTGCCCCCCAGTTCCCTTTTCAGAGAATTTACAAAAAGGTAATGATGGATGAAGATGGACAAGTGGCTGAATTGCTCATGTACGACACGGCAGGATGAACTATGGCAAATTTACCAATAACTAATAGCTAACGCTTTGGTCAGGCTGACAGGAGATGAATTGCGACTTTATTGCCATATTTATAGATGCGTTCTTTTTCATTTTAAATTAAACTTTCAGATATATGCCCCTTAGCTCAGATTCACTTTTTCATTACACCCGCGGGGGGATGAAAGCTCTGAAAGGCATCCTATCGGAAGGCTTTTGGGTTTTATATCACGAGGAGTATTCTCCGCTTCATTTCAAGAACAAGGTACCAGTCCGAGATAGAGGATTTTTGTATAAACCTAGTCACTTTCAGGGTCACCCGGCGGATGCATTTCTTCAATATTTGTACATTCCCATGGTTAGCTTTTGTGATATCCCTATTTCAAACATCAAATCTCACCTTAATCATTATGGGAGTGATGGCAGAAATGGTAAGATCGCTTATGGAATCGGCCTCACAAAGTCCTGGGGGCTTGACCATAATTTAAATCCTGTCATCTATTTAGTACCGGGTAGTCAGATTGCCCATAGCTTCATTGATAAATGCGTAAAAGGTAGTAAATATCATCAGGAGGAGTCGGAAAAAACAAAAATTCCTGGTCGGTACGGCATTGAGACCTATTATCCCCCTAGCCAAATGAATATCAGTAATGGCTTAATAAATGATAATAAAGAGAATTTGTACCCCTATGAAACATTGTTTTTAAAACCCATAGGTGAGATAAATTTAGATAAACCAAATATCCCTTCTGAAAGTATATCATTCGTTGATGAGAAAGAATGGAGGTATGTACCTAATGATGCCAGTATTATATCGGGAAGAAAACTTTTTCATTCATCTCATAACTCTCAATATTATCAATCTATTGCTGAAAATGCAGAAAGAGCTAAGAATGAAGTACCTAAGTACAATGATCTGAAATTTGAAATAGATGACATAACCCACATCGTTGTAGGGATGAACGATGAAATTCCTGAACTCCAAAAGCACCTGAAAGCGGAATATGAGGGAAAACGCGGGGTCAATGAAGATCAATTGCACCTTTTGTATTCCAAAGTGACGTCTTATGAGACCCTTCAAAGGGATTTCTTCCCCCACTGAAGAAGAGTTTTGTACTTCCTCCAAATCTTTTAGAATCATTTGCATTAGTCCTGTTCTGAAACTAGTAGTCTTTTTGGGGAAAAGCTACCCCCCCGCTCGCCCCGATTTGCAATCGGGCGCGTCTATCTCCTCGCGTTTGTAATGCGATCCTACACATAAGCACCTCGACCATTTTGCTGATTCAATGGCCCACACAAAACTAAACCGACCGCCACCCCTTTACCCAATACTCCCTCCGTATCTGATTTTCCAGCCCGCCATAAATCAGCGTCTTCTCTCCCACCGCCTCCGGCGCGATCTTTTCAAGATATGCCAATCCTTTAAAGTGTTCTGAAACAATCGTTTGGGTACATTTTATTTCATAAATATCGAACCGCAATCCCGTAGGTTTCAACAAATCTACTTCATGTCCAGCCGCATCGCGCCAGAAATAGAATTC
>NZ_JBGSXF010000125.1:0-3859 GCF_041751555.1 Persicitalea sp.
ACGGACTGCACATCGGCGACTGGCACTGGGCGTTGGTAAAGAGCGTCCCACGACTGATGAGCTTATCGAGATTGGGCGTGATGGCATCCGGGTGGCCCATGCCGCCGATGAAGTCGTTCAGATCATCCACGCTGATCATGACGATGTTGGGGCGATCGGGTTGTTGGGCGTGGGCAGACTCGGAGCATCCGAGGGTACACACAACTACCAGCAAAAATAAAAAGTACCTATTCATAGGATTGAAAGTAGTAGTTTGAGCTCAACTACTAACACGACCGATTTCCCGGAGACCATATTGATTGGTTCAGTCCAACAGCCGTACGTTGTACTGCCGCGGGCCGGGCTGGTACTTCTTGAATGCCGTTTTCCTAAAAGGCGCGGGGGTAAAAATAAATACGTAGCGATCCCAGGGATTGTATAACACCGCCTCCTCTCGTGCGTCGCCGCAGATATCCGCCGGAACGCAATGATACCAGCCTTGTCGGAGATTACCCTGGACACTGGGTAGTTCTGTAAAAGTGTGCGCTAACCTCCCCTGCCCGTTCCATAGCGTTCCGCCGTTGTAGAGGTAGGCGGGCTGACCGGAGCCTTCCCAGTATATGGCATCCATGCCTGTGTTGTTGGGCGATTCGTTGACTTTGAATTTCCTGATAATCTTGCCGTTTTGCCCCACCAGCATCATGTCGGTGTTGTGGCCGTTGTAGCGGATCATCATCTGCGGCCCCGGCAGATCGTCGGAAAAGTGAGCTACGCGCAGCTCCTGCCCGTGCGGCACTACCTCCTCGCCCAGAGCCAGGATGGCGTTTCCCTTTTCGTCCATCACGTGGCCGAAGCCCGAGCAGAAGGCCCGCTTTTTCTCGTAATTGTCCCAGTAGTCGATCACGACCGCATCCATATTCTTACCTAGTTTCTTTTCCCAAAGTGGCTTGCCATCGGGACTGAGAACATAGTAGCCACCATTGATTTCATCGCGGCCATCATTGTCCATATCGCCCACCGCTGGAACGTAGGCCGGGCAGTTGGCGTATTCATCCCATTCGTTCTCGTAGGTCCAAAGTACCCGCAACTCGTTGTCGAAGGCAATGATTTTTTTGCCTAGTTTGACGATAAAATCTTGCGGCGTGGAATTACCCCGAAGATTAGCAATCAGAATACGCTGATGAACCCAGTTTGGGCCCTGGCCCCGACTGCTGGTCAGTTGCGGCGGACTTGCTTGCTGCTTCACCCGCCCCGTACTCCCGTCCAAAATCTGCACGACGACGTTGGCCATGCTTTGCGGTACAACGGTTTCAGTATCCTTCACGAAAAAAGTAAGTACCTCGGTTTTTCCGTCGCCGTCGATGTCGAAAACCACCACCGGACCGGGACGGTTAGGCTGCAGGCCGCCCTCGCCCTTTTGCCAGAGTACCTTCCCATTCTGGTCGAACGCACCCAGAAAGCAGGGCTGCACGGCTCCCCCATCTACGGAATTGGCGGCTCGGTACACGATAAAGTCTGCTTGCCCGTCGTTTGTCAGGTCGCCTAATCGGAGGTCGCCGGCGTAGGTGAGGCCGTCAATAGTAGTCAGGAAGGCGGAGGGAATGGGGATTTTCTGGTGGAGGATAGGTGTCGTAGTTGCTGCCGCAAATTTATTGGAGCAAATTTTCACCGGAAAAATCGCAAAAAAATATCCCGCCCAAATTAAAAGTACTGTACACACGCTATATTAGGTTACCCTGTTACAATCGCCTTCCATAGCAAAGATTGGGTAGTCGATCTACTACTTGCCGTTCAACATCATCGTGCCCTTTCTCTATCGACACTTTCTTCACCCGACGACTACCTCAAATCTTTAATTTCTTTTCCAAAATTCCCATCGTCTCTTTCTGCCTTTTTTCGACAAATTTTTTCCCTTTGGCTGCCTTCTTCCGAGCCGCTGCGGGGTTATGCGCCATCGCCAGCACCGCCGAGACGTAGCGGGCAATATCTGCCTCGTCGTCGAAGTCGAACAGCCAGTCGTCCAAGCCGATGTCGCGCCACATAAGGCCCTTGCTGGTCTGCTCGGCGAAGCGGCCCACGATGGCCGGGATGCCGTTGCCAAGGCACATGATGGGCGAGTGCATTTCCAGCCCGAAGATTCCCGCCGAACGAACGTAGGTACTTACGGCCTCGTCGGTGAGCCAATAGCGATCTCGCCACACGACTTTCTCTTTTACATCCTCGGGTAGTTTGTCCAGCAAGATTTGCTTGCCGAGTTTGACCTGGGTTTCGTCCTCGGGACAGATCAGGACTTTCATAGGCGTCTGCCGGACTACTGCGATGATCGCTTCGCGCAACGGCGCGTTGTCGTGCTCGCGCATGAGTTCGTTGCGGGCGTTTTTCTTTTCATCCAACGCCCGGTTCTTGCTCGGAACTTCCCACCACGGTGTGAGCCGATTGCGGGGAATCACGCACATAAATTTATCTTCTTCCAGGCCATGTTCATTCATGAAGGCCGCAGCGGACGCGTCATCGCGCAAGTCTACGGCGAACGCCCCATCGGGACAGAACTCCATCACCGGATTGTTCACACCTAGTTTCTTGGCCAAATCCAGCGAAACCGAATCGCGGAAGAAAGCGAAGGCAGCGGCGTTGAGCAATTGCACATCGAGCGGATTGGCTTCAATGACTTCTTTGGGATCGTCGCTGTAAACGCCCGGAAAGGTGATGCCGTACACGCCGTAAGGCTTGCCCGTTTCCTCCTTCCAGCGCTTCACGTCACCGCGGGCCACCAGCGACGGGCCGGAGCCATGCAGCAGGAAGTCGCACTCTATCATAGCGCGGGCTACTGCTTCCTTATCCGAATTGGTAAATATTTCGATTTCCGGGAATCGACCAGACAACATCTCCCTAACACCGTTTCCGACATCGGTGGCCCACAGGCGCACCCGAACCTCGGGCAAGTGCTTTTCGAGTAGGTGCAATACGCCGGGTGTATGACCGATATCGCCGATGTTGACCGTCTGCCAGGACGAGCGGAGTACAAGTTCTTTTTTAGATTTGGAACCACCGGGTCTTTTGGCAAAGGAATTCTGGCCTAACAGAGAGGTCGCGAGCAGCGAGGTCAACGTCAAAAAATTTCGACGCGAATATCTTTTTGTATCCATTAGTTAGTAGATTTCAGGTGATTATCTTTAGGTATTAGGATCAGTATCTAAACTCAAAATTCGGGTTTTCTACCGCTTAGGAACTGCCAAGATAATGGTTGATGCAGCCGATTTCCGCCGAAAAGTTGGAGATAGAAGTTGATTGAATTTTAACACTCGGCAATTGAATTTTCTTTTCTCGTTTACGTGATTCTGTACTATCGGAAAAGTAGTTCAGCGCCCTGGCGGGAATCCTGGGCAAAACCCGGTCGAGCATTTCTTCCCAGCCGATGACCTTCCCGCCCGATTCGGACGAGTTGCCGTCATCTTTCAAGAAACCAGAAGATCCGTTGGGCCGGGGGGTAGGTTGCGTCATGAGGATATTTCACAAATTACCCCGGAAGCGTAGTTAGGCACCCGCCAGAATCTTCAACGCTTCCTGATCCTTATACTCCACCATCAGCTTTTGTAATTTCTCTTTCAGCTCTTTGGTAACTGCTTCGGTGCCCTTCTGACCGTAAATGTTCGACACCTCAGTCGGGTCTTTCTGCATGTCGAACAGCTCCCACGAGTCGGCCCCGCCGTAGAAGTAGACCAGTTTGTACCGCTCCGTCCTGACGCCGAAATGAGGATATACGTGGTGCGGCTGCGGAAATTCGTAGTAGTGGTAGTAGGCTTCATTGCGCCAGGGTACTTTTTTAGGATCGACGGCTTTCAGCAGCGGGAAGAACGACTTACCCTGCATATCAGAGGGA
>NZ_JBGSXF010000126.1:0-8358 GCF_041751555.1 Persicitalea sp.
GGCGTCGGGGGCTTCGAGAAGGTCATGTAAGCGGTTTTCACGAATCATACTGTTTTTCGGTTATGTAGTCGCAGCCCAAAGGTCGGAATCCCTATTCAACGACAAATCAGGTGTTTTCGACTCGCCGTATTTCCTCAAAAATACAAAAGAATGACGGCCAGGACAACAACTGCCTGCGTTCAGCCGCTAAATTAGCAGCCTGCTTTAATGAATAGATTGCTGAATAAGGCGGAGAGGCAGGACAATTTTAGGAGAGATTTTTCGTGAAAAGAAGAAGGGCGGATTCCAGTTTTTGAAAATTCCACTTATATTACTTCACGAACCAACCACTCAACGCCATGTCATCCACTACCCCTGCCACTAAGGGAAGCATGCTGGTCGCCGAGCCTTTTCTGGGCGACCCCAACTTCGACCGTAGCGTCATCCTGCTTTGCGACCACAACGACTACGGCTCCTTCGGCTTTGTCCTGAATCAAACTACCGATGTGATGCTGGGCGATGTCCTGGAAGAAACCATTTACCAGGACATACCGCTGTACCTGGGTGGTCCGGTCGAGAAAAACACGCTGCATTTCGTCCATCGTCGGCCCGACCTCATCGAGGGCGGCGGCGAAATTGCGGAGGGCGTGTATTGGGGCGGCGACTTCGAAAGCGTAAAAACGATGCTTAACCTAAGCCAGTTGACCAATGATGATGTGCGGTTTTTCGTTGGCTATTCCGGCTGGGGCGGTGGGCAGCTCGAAGATGAACTGGCTCAAAAGGCGTGGTACGTCACGCCCGGCAAGGCAAAGTTCGTTTTTTCCACACCCGCCCACGGCTTCTGGCGCGAGGTACTCAAAGACATGGGCGGCAAGTACCGCTCGATCGCGCACTATCCGGTGGATCCGTCTTTGAATTGAAGCGACAAAGTAACAGAGTGACAAAGCGACAAAGCGACAAAGTTAGGCTGGCGCACCAAGACAAAGTCGTCCTTTACCGAGCCTCCACGCTGCATTTGATTAGGCTCTAACTTTGTCGCTTTGCGGCTTTGTCGCTCTGTCGCTTTCTGAACTTTGTCGCTCCCTTCCCTTACTCAAAATAATTCAACACCCGATGCCCGCTGCTTTCCAGTAGCTGATCCTGCTTGAAAAGCAGGAGGTCGGCGGCGACCATGTCATTGACCAGGGCTTTCAGGTCGTATTTGGGCTGCCAGCCCAGTTTGGTTTTCGATTTGGTGGGGTCGCCGATGAGCAGCTCCACTTCGGTGGGACGGAAGTAGCGCTCGTCGATCGCCACGACTTCCTTGCCAATGGGTAGTTGGTAGTCGGGGTTATTGCATTTGACCACAGTCCCTTTTTCTTCCACGCCTTCGCCTTTAAATTCCAATTCTACGCCCACTTCGCCGAAGGACATGCGCACGAAGTCGCGGATGCGGGTAGTTTCGCCCGTCGCGATGACAAAATCCTCGGGCTTTTCCTGTTGCAAAATCAACCACATCGCTTCCACGTAATCTTTGGCGTGGCCCCAGTCGCGCTGCGCATCGAGATTGCCCAGATATACTTTGTCCTGCAAGCCCAGCGCGATGCGGGCGGTAGCTCGGGTGATTTTGCGTGTCACGAAAGTCTCGCCCCGTAGCGGCGACTCATGATTGAACAGAATGCCGTTCACGGCAAACATTCCGTAGGCTTCGCGGTAATTGACCGTGATCCAGTAGGCGTACATCTTCGCCACGGCGTAGGGCGAACGCGGGTAGAAGGGGGTAGTTTCGGACTGCGGCACTTCTTGGACTAAGCCGTAAAGTTCGGAGGTTGACGCTTGATAAATCTTCGTTTTCTTGGTCAGGCCTAGCAGCCGCACCGCTTCCAGAATACGCAGCGTGCCGATGCCGTCTACGTTGGCGGTGTACTCGGGTTCCTCGAAACTCACCTGCACGTGCGACATAGCTCCAAGGTTATAAATCTCGTCGGGCTGCACGTCTTGAATGATGCGGATGATGTTGGTCGAATCGGTCAGGTCACCATAATGCAGGTGAAAGCGGACGTTCTTCTCGTGGGGATCTTCGTAAATATGGTCGATGCGCTGGGTGTTGAACAGCGACGTGCGGCGCTTGATGCCGTGGACTTCGTAGCCCTTTTCGAGGAGTAGTTCGGCCAGGTAGGCGCCATCTTGTCCGGTAATCCCGGTAACGAGTGCTTTTTTCATGAGAAATTTATAGTAATAATCAGTACTTGGGAACGTCATCGGACGCCCGGATTTGCAGTCCTTTTTTGATCTCCACCCGATCGGGCAGAACGACCGCTGCCGGGTATTGCTGGCGGATTTGTTCCAGATAATCGTCGGCGTCGGCGCGGTACATGAAGTCCCCGGCCTTTACGCGGTAGGTGGGCGACGAGTAGCTAACGTAAGGGTAGAGTTCGGGAAAGATCTGATAAATGTAGGATTTGGCCGCGTCGGCTTCCTGCTTGGTGTTGCCCACGTAGAACTGCACCCGGTAACCGCTGATGTAGCGGATGGCGCGGTTCTGCCGCGCCATGGTGTCCAGCACAGCTTCTACCCGTTTGGTGACGTATAGCGGCTCTTCGGTCTTGGTGGGGCGGTACTTTACGGGTTCCTCTTTCTTCTCTTTCGGCGGCTCGACGGCTTCGATCACCGGCTCCACGTAGGTGTAGCGGGGCCGAACGCTTTCCAGATTGTCCTCGTAGCGGTCCTTCGTCGAACTACCAACCGCTTTCTTGGCACAACTCGTCGTTCCCCACGTTCCGGCGGCCACGAAGAGCAGCAGAAGCATCTTTTTGAAAATCATCGGTAGAGTCTTTCAGATATAACGTACAAACATAAGCAAAAACGAATAATATTATTGGGTTCGCGCGTTTGCCCCATGATTATCTACCTTTGTTATTATTGCAAATAGAATAAATGAAAATTCAGGAAAACGTATCACTGCGCCCTTATAACACTTTCGGATTCGAGGCCAGGGCCCGGTATTTCGTCGCGGTAACTTCGGTCGAAAAATTGCAGGAACTGCTACGTGATCCGCATTGGGCGGCCATGCCCAAATGGATTCTGGGCGGCGGTAGCAATGTGCTGCTTACCCAAGACGTGAACGCCCTGGTCATGCGCATCGAAATCAAAGGAATAGAGGTAGTTCAGGAAGATGACGATCAGGTAGTTTTGCGCGTGGGAGCGGGCGAAAACTGGCACGGCTTCGTGCTGTATTGCGTCGAAAACGGCTACGGCGGCGTAGAAAATCTGTCGCTGATTCCCGGTACGGTGGGTGCCGCCCCGATGCAGAACATTGGCGCCTACGGCGTGGAGATCAAGGATATTTTTCAGGAGTTGCAAGCCGTCGAAACTACCACCGGGACGCTGCGGACATTCGACGCCGATGCCTGCGCCTTTGGCTACCGCGAAAGTGTGTTCAAGCGGGACTTGAAAGACCACTACATCATCACCTCCGTCACGTTTCGCCTGCAAAAGCGGCCCATCTATAATGTTTCTTATGGCGATATTCAGAAAACGCTGGACGAAATGGGTGTCGCCGAGCATTCAGTGCGAGCTATCAGCGAGGCCGTGATCAAAATCCGCCAAAGTAAACTCCCTGACCCCGACCAAATTGGAAACGCGGGTAGTTTTTTCAAAAATCCCGAAATCCCGAAGCCGCAATTCGAGGTATTAAAAAATCGCTTTCCTGAACTACCCGGCTATCCCGTGGGTGACGATATGGTGAAGGTTCCGGCGGGTTGGCTCATCGAGCAGGCGGGCTGGAAGGGCCACCGCGCCGGAGCCGTGGGCGTCCACGACCGACAGGCCCTCGTGCTGGTACATCACGGCGGTGGCACAGGTCAAGAGATCAAGACATTAGCAAAAAAAGTGCAGGATTCGGTGGCGGAGAAGTTCGGGATTCAGCTGACGGCGGAGGTTAATTTTATGTAGGGGACGCACTAATTTTATTGCTTTTGTCTATCAGAATGTGCAGGAGATAAATAATAGTGATCACAATCTTCCTCATATCACTTCCTTTAATTGATCCATTGAATAGACGGTCGCCAGGCTGCGCTTCTGAAACTGCTCGCCGCCGTACACCAGAATGCGCTCGGCTTCCGGGACGATTTTCTGGAAGTAAGTCAGTCCGTTGAAAAAGTTATCGTTGATGGTCTTGCCCGATTTGATCTCGACGGCTTTAAGCCGCGTTCCATCCTGGATAAGCAGGTCCACTTCCCGTTGGCCGTAATCACGCCAGAAATAAAACTGAGGTCGGATGCCGTCATTGAGAACGTTTTTTTTCAACTCGTTGATAACCAGATTTTCAAACAAAGCTCCTTTGGCAAAGTGCAGGTTCAGGTCATCGAGGGTCCTTATGCCCAACAGGTAGGCCGCCAACCCCGTGTCGTAAAAATACACCTTCGGCGTGCCGACGACCCGCTTGTTGAAATTCTTGAAATAGGGCGGCAGCCGATACGCGATGAACGAAGTCTCCAATACCGACAGCCAGGCGTTCATGGTTTTGTGATCCAGACCAAGTTCGACGGCCATACTTTGCTGGTTAAAAAGTTGTCCGATTCGTCCCGCCAGCAACTGAATGAATCGTTGGAAAAGTCCTAAGTCCAATATGTTTTTTACCTGCCGGGCGTCCCGTTCGATATAAGTCTGCAGGTAATGGTCATAAAAGGCGGTGGTTTCTATCCCGTCCACGATTTTCCGTGGATAGGAGCCGCTGAGCAAATAGTTTTCCCAGTCCGGCGGCGCGTACGCACTAGCCGACAACTCCCGGTATGACAAGGGTAATAGCTGAAAAATGGCTACCCGGCCCGCCAGCGACTGGGTGATCCTTTCCATGAGCAGAAAGTTTTGCGACCCCGTCAGAATATATTCGCCGCGGCGCTGGCGTTCGTCAGTGAATATCTGTAAGTATGAAAATAACTCCGGCACGTACTGCACTTCGTCGAGAATCACGCCATCTTGGTAGGTTTCCATGAAACTGCGAGGATCCTGCTCAGCAAACCGACGAATGCTCGGGTCTTCCAGACTCACGTACTGGTAGTCAGGCCTTACTAGTCGGGCCAGCGTAGTTTTGCCCGATTGTCTCGGCCCCATGATGCTCACTATGGGGTACTTCCCCAGCATAGCATCTACCTTACCGATCATTTCTCGGTCGATCATATTTGTAAATTTGGGAATCTAATTCCCAAATTTACAAACTTATTTTGGAAGGTATGAGGTTGTGGTCTTGTAAACGATAATCGAAAGCAAATTGGAAGAATCCGCTGCACAACGCGCAAACGCCTGGACTTTTGATAATTGTTGCATTTGCGCATGGACTTTTCACAAGCATTTCAGGCTTTTCGCGGACAACCCCTGACCCATCAGGTGTTGCTCTCGGTGCTGAAAGACTACAAAAGACCCAATGACAAAATCCACGAATTGCTCTCGGCAGGGCTGCTTCTTCCGATTCGCAGAGGCCTGTACGTTGCCGTTGCCCCCCATACGCCCCGACCCGAATCTTTTCTGCTCGCCAACCATGTCTATGGTCCTAGCTACGTGTCTATGGACAGCGCGCTGTCGTATTACGGAATGATTCCCGAGCGGGTCTATGAATGTTCCTCGGCTACCACCAAAGCCGCAAGGCAGTTCCGTACCCCGGCGGGGACGTTTTCCTACACGCGGCTTCCGCTACCCTACTATGCCTTCGGACTGGTGCAAAAGGAAATAGCCGACCAACAGGTGGTCATGATGGCTTCACCGGAAAAAGCCCTGCTCGACAAGGTCGTTACGACCGTTGGGTTGACGCTTCGGAGTAAGTCGGCAGCTTCGCGTTATTTGCTCGACAACCTGCAGCTGGATGAAGATTCACTAAAAGGATTAGATGTTTCACTTATGGAGGAATGGCTGCCCGAAGCTCCCAAAAAAGGAAGCATAGCCGTGATTCTGAACGTATTGAAGAAATTATGATAAAGGAATGGCTGAACACCTATTGACCCGCCAATCAGGAAGGTGCCATGTGCTGCGGGTAGTTCGGCACAAGATTAGTAGAACGGCGGGTATTTTTGATCTTGCTAAATATTCCAAAAATGGCCGATGTTCACACGCCCAAGCAACGCAGCTATAATATGTCGCGGGTGCGTAGCAAGGATACCAAGCCGGAGATGCTGGTACGGAAATTCCTGTTTTCCCACGGCTTCCGCTATCGGCTGCACGACAAAAAGCTGCACGGCAAGCCGGATTTGGTACTACCGAAGTATCGCACGGCGATTTTTGTCCACGGTTGCTTTTTTCATGGTCACGAAGGTTGTCGCTACTTTGTGGTTCCCAAAACACGAACCGAGTGGTGGCTTGACAAAATCAACGGCAACCGCAGCCGCGATGAGGTGAACGTGGAGAAACTCAAAGAAGCTGGCTGGCGGATAATTACTATATTTGAGTGTGAGTTAAAACCGAAAAACAGGGAGGAGACTCTGTCAAAATTGCTCGAACAATTAAAAAATACTGTTTTATGGAAGACGTCGAAGATGCATTAAGGATTCTCAGAGCTACTCCTCCTGATTCCCTAGATTATGTAAAGGCAGTAGCTGAGGTACTTGTCTTGGAAGGTTTGACCGTCGGATTTAATCCCGATACGCCTTTTAAAGACTACGTTGATGGGAGCAGTCGGAGACTTTATGACGATAATGAAGCACAACTTCGTGACATCATGATGGGGATGTGCTTCGATATTTGTGAAAAAGAGCAGGTCTGTATTTACGAAGTCACGGGACGAATAACATTGAGGGGTACGCCTTGGGAGACCATGTTTGATTCCGATCATGAGGAACAATACAATGAATTTATGCAGAAAGTTGATTTGGGGATTCAGGAATATGCTCCAAGTAATACGGTAGATGTTTCGGTGAAAGAAATGATCCAGGCACAGTACAATTAACCTGCATGAACTATATTGACTTATTTGCTGGCGCGGGAGGTTTGTCCGAAGGTTTTAAAAAGGCCGGATTTACGCCTCTTGCTCACGTTGAAATGGATAAGAACGCATGTGACACGCTTCGTACGCGTACTTCCTACCACTATTTGAAAGAGAGAGGCAACCTCGAATGTTATCACGAATACTTATATCGTCAAATATCGCGAGAACAGTTATTCGAGAATGTACCGCATACGCTGCTTGACTCAGTTATAGAAAGTGAGATCAGCGATGATACAATTGATGGCATCTTTAAAAAAATAGACTGCTGTGTAGAAGGTAAAGAAATAGATTTGATTGTTGGTGGACCTCCGTGTCAGGCCTATTCTTCGGTTGGACGCTCAAAGATAAATAGTATCGCCAATCGGAATGTGAAGGATGACGACCGCTACATATTATACAAACAGTATGGTCGCTTCATTCAACGTTACCAACCCGAATACTTTGTTTTTGAAAACGTGCTTGGCATACTTTCAGCGGAGGGCGGCGACCTCATCAAGCAGATTGCCCGATATTTTGAAGTGGAATGCGGCTATAAAATACAATGGCAAATCCTCCATGCAAACCACTATGGAGTCCTACAGCTACGTAAGCGAGTAATTATTATCGGAAGAAAAGGATTAGAGCCATTTGACTACCCTCTACCTCAAACAGTTACCCGAGAACGTGAATGGACTGTTAAGAAAGCTCTTCTATCCGATTTGCAGTACTTACATCCAGGTCAGGAAAGGCATATCTCTCGATATAAAACAAACAAAGCCAGCGATTATTTGGAATCGAGCGATATGCGAAGTGAGGCAGGATTTGTAACGCAGCACATCACCCGACCCCATAATGAACGTGATATTGAGATTTATAAACTAGCTATTGAAAAATGGAAAAAGAGAGAGCGCTTAAAGTACACTGATGTACCGAAACATCTGCAAACACACAAAAATCTCAATGCCTTCTTGGATCGTTATAAAGTAGTCGATCCTGATGGACTTAGCCATACCGTCGTTGCTCATTTGTCAAGGGACGGTCATTATTACATCTATCCCGACGAAAATCAAGTCCGATCTCTTTCAGTAAGAGAAGCCGCTCGTATTCAATCTTTTCCTGACGATTATTATTTTGAAGGTGGCCGTAGCGCGGCATTTAAACAAATCGGTAATGCCGTTCCCCCGCAGTTGGCTTTCGCTATTGCAAATAAAATGAAGGAAGTGTTTGTAGAAGAAGAAGCCACGATCTGACTGCATGAGTACAACTTTACCCCGCACCATTCTCGCTGAACCACAGGCCAGTGCTATTCTCGAAACGCTACGCTCAATCGGCTACACGCTGGAAGTAGCCATTGCCGATATTGTGGATAACTCGATATCCGCCGGATCGACCAAAATAGATATTCATTTCGAGTGGGAAGGCCCGGATTCGTGGATTACGATTGC
>NZ_JBGSXF010000127.1:0-5755 GCF_041751555.1 Persicitalea sp.
ACTGTTGTAAGCCACGAATACTTTGTCATTGGCAGCTTGATAAACCAGCATTTTCTGGGGCAAATCCAAGCCAGCCAGTTGATTAGCTTGCATCAGCGGGGTGCCGATGGTTGGATTCCCGAATAGAATGACCCTTGTAGGACGAAGTTCCAAATTCACACTTTTGGCATTAGCCGTATGATTCACTTCGGCCACAATGCTGATGTCAGGATTGGACTTGAGGGCGCTTTGCAGACTGTTATACGTGGCGTCAAAGTCCTGAGCACTTTCAGAATAGGCCAGACCGGGCGCGTCGGGTTTATCATCCGAAGACACGTTGTGATCCTGGCAGGAAAAGAAGAGTGATCCAATGGCGAATGTAAAAAGGTACTTCGTAAATAATTTCATGGGTTATCGTTTAGAATATTAAGGTTCGAGTCTGATGGTGTTGAAATCAGTGTACGCCTTCAAAGTACTTTTCGAAAGCAAACTGGGTGAAATAGCAGACTTTATAGGAGGAAGGATGTAAAGAACTATTCCAACGGCCTTATGAGGATTCTACTTCCCATCATGGCTCGCCCAATTTTTCCGCAATACGATCGGACTCCCTGCGTAACTGTCTCACCAGCTTAGGATGACTTTCCGCCACATCGGTCGTCTCGTTACGGTCTTCGCGCAAATTGTAGAGCTCCTTGCCATCGACCAGTTTCCAGTCATCGTGGCGCAGAGCAGTTTGATTACCGTATTGCCAGAAAATGCTTCGGCTGAGTTTCTTGCCTTTAAAAAGTACGGAACCAATATCCAGCCCATCTACCAGAGTGGGGCGCAATTGATCTTTGAAACCGATGATCGAGGCCAGTGTCGGCAGCAAATCGACGTTGCAGATGGGCGAATCCACCGTTTGGTTCGGTTGCACGCGGCTTTTCCACATCATCAAGGCCGGAACGCGGATGCCACCCTCCCAGAGCGTGGCTTTTTCGCCGCGCAGGCCGCCGTTGCTGGCGTGACCGTAGTAGGATTCGGAGTAGCCTCCGTTGTCTGATATGAACCAAATGATGGTGTTTTCCAGCAGATCGTCTTTCTCCAATTTATCTAACAAAACACCAACCTGATCATCCAGACTGGCTACCATCGCGGTGTAGGTCCGGCGGTAGGGGTCTTTGATATAGGCGAATTTCTGCATATAAGCGGGGGGAGCTTGCAGGGAATTCATGACCGGGTAGCCTTCGTACTTAGTCACGCTCAGGGCGACGGTATGGTCGCGTACGTCGTCTGGGTCGGTCTTGCCAAAGTGCGGTGCGTTGTAGGGCAAATACAGTAAAAAGGGTGTGGAGTTGCTTTTCACCTCATCCAAAAACTCGGTGGCGTGGCGGGTGATGAGTTCGGTGGAGTATCCTTTTTCCTCGGCGGGCTTGCCGTTCACGAACCAGTTGGGTCCCAAACTACCGTACACATGAGTGAAGTAGTCGATGCAACCCGGCTTAAAACCCGTGAAGATGTCGAAACCGTGCTGCATGGGGGAATCGTTCTCGTTTTTGGCTCCCAAGTGCCACTTGCCAAACAGCGCAGTGACGTATCCTTTGGTTTTGAGGTACTCGGCCAGGGTAGTTTCCGAGGAGTCGAGGTAGTTTTCGTGCAACGGCATGAGGGCTTTGGTCAGGTCATGCTGCGAACGCTGCGGGTAACGGCCCGTGAGCAACGAGAAACGCGAGGGCGTGCAGACGGGTGCCGAAACGTAGAAATCGGTGAAACGAATTCCCTCCTTCCCGATGCGGTCGATATTGGGCGTGGGAATATCGCCACCGTAACTGCTCAAGTCGCCGTAGCCGAGGTCGTCGGCGTAAATGATGACGATGTTAGGCAGTTTATTTTGGGCCGATATGGGCAGCGTAACCAACAGAAATACCAAAATTTGGACAGCCAGTCTAGTATTAGAAGCAGGTTTGTTCATTTGCTATTTTTTATGACAATTTTTTGAATGTTCACACAAATACCTTTTGTTTGGAAAGCACGCCAATCCTACTCCATACTTAAATCTGAACTTCGCAGCAATCAAATCGACGGATTGCAGACGCGCATCGGCGCAACTGTCAACAGTCAACTGTCAACTGTCAACTGTCAACTGTCAACTAAATAATGACTTCCCATTTCCGCACCCTTGAAATATCTGATCCCCGTTTCTCGCACGAGGGACTCCATCAAATCACGGTCAAAGTACCTTCCCTGCAAGGCCGGGGCGATATTAGCGTGTACTTGCCCGAAAATACGACGGCGCCCCTCCCGCTCGTCATTCTGCTACACGGCGTGTACGGCAGTCATTGGGTTTGGGCTTTGAAAGGTGGGGTGCACCGCACGGCGCGGCGGCTCATCGAAGCGGGCAGCATTAAACCCATCGCCCTCGCTATGCCGTCCGATGGGCTTTTTGGCGACGGCAGCGGGTACTTGCCGCACTCGGGTTGCGACTTTGAAAAATGGATTGTGAAAGATGTCGTCAACGCCACGCAGGAGGCTTTCCCCAATATTCAGCCTACGGAGGCCGGGCTTTTCATAGCCGGACTTTCAATGGGCGGCTTCGGTGCATTGCGCTTGGGCGCAAAGTACCCCCTCCTTTTTCGGGGATTCGCCGGGCATTCGTCCATTACGGAGCTGACGCAGATGAGTCAATTCGTGGAAGAGCCGCTTTCCGTTTACCAGCAACAGAGTTCTGACGAAGGGTCGGTTTTGGCGCAACTTTTGAAAAATCGCACCCAACTCCCCCTCTTCCGCTTCGATTGCGGGCTGGATGACGACTTGTTACCAGCTAACCGGACATTACACCAAAAACTCACTGAACAGGGAATTCCGCACATTTACGAAGAGTTTGCGGGAGGGCACGAGTGGCCTTACTGGGAAAAGCACATCGAACGAACGCTGGTTTTCTTTGATAGTTTGTGAAACTACTTACCGATTCTGGCCGCCAGCAATCGGGTAGATTGTGCCAGAACCGACTTTTTACCCTAAACACAACTCAACTCACTCGACCGGATGTCCATTCACCTGCCAGCATTCATAAAGCTCGACCGAATACGACAGAAAAAAGTTCGCGACTACATTCAGGAAAAAGGTCTTCGGGCAGCCCACGATTTCGACCGCCTCGATACGACTTGTTTCAAGCCTGACGAGCGCGACTCGTACCACGTTCATACCAAATCGTTCACGATAGAGTCGGACCTGGACACTGTCTGGAAGACTTATCTCACCATCCCGCCTCGTGAAACCTGGCGAAGCCGTATGGTTAGCTTCGGCTGCATGTATTGTAAAAGAAGCAAAGCGCTAACGTATTTGAAGGACAAGTACGCGGGATTGCGCGAGGGGCAGGTACTTTTTCTTAATATCAGTTTGTTCTGGGGTGCGGTCAACATTGCGGTGGCGCACCAGATCACGCGGATTAATCCGACGGAGAAGTACATCGAGTTTTCGTACATCGAGGGAGGCAAAACGGAAGGAAGTCAGCGCCTGATCTTTCAGGAAACGCCCGATGCGCATACCCGCGTCATCCACCGCACTACCTACCGGGGGAAAACAAAATCGTATCTACGGGAGAAGCGGCTTTACCCTTATTTACACGGGAAGGTGATCGCCGCCTTTCATAGGAACGTAGCGCAAAAAGTACTGGCTGTCGGGGCGTAATTGAAACAAAAAAAAGAAAGCCTCAGGCGAAGCTTTCTTTTCACAATCAATTACCTATGAGAAAAAACTTAAAAAATTCTTCCTTGCCTTTACAGACGAGCGCTTCCGGTTTTTACCCTGACTAATAGTTTTCATGCGTAAAGTTTTTTTGTTACTTTTCCTCATTCCGGTCCTTGGTCTGGCTCAAAAGCCTAATGTGGTCATCGTCCTGACCGACGACCAGGGCTACGGCGACCTGGCCTGCCACGGCAATCCCTGGATCAGAACGCCCACGATGGACATGCTCCACAGGCAGAGTGTGCGCTTCACCAATTTCCATTCCGGCACGACCTGCGCCCCGACCCGCGCCAGCCTGATGACGAGCAAAAACAGCAACAAAGTCGGTGCCTGGCATACGATCATTGGGCGTGAGTACCTGCGGGCGGAGGAAACCACGATGGCCGACCATTTCCGCGCGGCGGGCTATAAGACGGCCATTTTTGGCAAATGGCACCTGGGCGACAACTACCCCTTTCGTCCGCAAGATCGGGGCTTCGACGAAGTACTTGTCCACGGCGGTGGTGGTGTGGCGCAGACGCCCGACTACTGGAACAACGATTACTTCAACGATACTTACTTTCACAACGGCAAGCCCCAAAAGTACAAAGGTTACTGCACCGATGTCTGGTTTCGGGAGGCGGGGAAGTTTGTCCAGAAAAACAAGCGCAAGCCTTTCCTCTGCTACATCGCCCTCAACGCGCCGCACGGCCCGTACCACGTCGCGCCCGAATACAGCAAGCCCTACGCGGATAACCCGAAGATACCCAACGCTAATTTTTACGGCATGATAACCAACGCCGACGAGCAGATGGGTTTGTTTATCGAGAAATTGAAGAAAGCGGGCGTTTATGAGAACACCATATTCATTTTCATGTCGGACAATGGTACGGCAGCGGGCGTAAAGTTTGACAAAGAAGGCAATGTAACCCAAGGTTTCAACGCTGGGATGCGGGCGACCAAGGGCTCGCAGTATGAAGGCGGGCACCGGGTACCGTTTTTCCTGCATTGGCCCGCCCAAAAACTACCCGCCCGCGACGTAAACGGACTCACCAGTATGCTGGATGTTCTGCCCACGCTTCTGGATCTCTGCAAAATTGAACCCATTAAGTCAGCCGAATTTGATGGAATCAGCCTGGCATCCGCTATCTTGAATAACGAGACGCTAGGCCCGGAACGAATTCTTATTACTGATACCCAACGCGAAGCTTTCCTGGTGGAGGGCAAAATGTCGGCGGTGATGCAGGGTACTTGGCGGCTTATCAACGGCAAAGAATTATACGATCTTAGTTCCGACCCCGGTCAGCGGGCTAATATTGCCGAAGCCCAACAAGAAAAAGTACAAGAGCTAAAAAATGCCTACAAGCCCTGGTGGCAGGATATTTCGCAGCACGGGGATGAGTTCAACCGCGTTATCGTCGGCGACAAAAAGCAGCGGGTAGTTGGCCTGACGGCCCATGATTTTTTTGCCCTGGACGAAAACCCAGCCTGGAATCAGGATATGATTCGCCTGGCTAAGGGGGGCAATGGCCCCTGGAAAGTCAAGGTTGCCCAGACCGGGCGTTACCGCGTCTCGTTGCGCCGTTATCCGTTGGAAAGCAAACTTGCTCTGGATGCGGCAGCCCCCGTGCCGCCCGCCGAACCGGGGGCAGACCCCTACCCTGTTGGCAAAAAGCTCAACCTCCGTTCGGCAAAACTCATTGTGGGAACAGAAGTGATAGAACTACCGATCAAAGCGGGAAGCCAATCAGTGGACTTTGTGGTGGAACTACCCGCCGGAGATGGCGTGATTCAATCACTCTTTATCGACGACGCAGGGAACGAATACGGTGCGTTTTATGCCTACATCACTAAATTGCGCTGATGCAATACAGGAAAAACCCTACCGCAACGACCGATCTGCATTCATAACTACCTTACCACTAACAACCAGAAAATGAAGAAAACCTATTCATTTGCCCTAGGCATTACTCTTTCACTTGCCCTGCTCATGGCGGCCTGCGGCGGAGCTGACGAAAAGAAAGCAAACAAGCGGCCAAACATTCTTTTCATCATGTCGGACGATCATGCC
>NZ_JBGSXF010000128.1:0-5734 GCF_041751555.1 Persicitalea sp.
TTAGATCTAGTGATTCAGTCCGTCAGTCCGTATCTGTTACGAAAGACGGGCTGGGAAGAGAGCGATCTGTTGGGGGAAAATCTGCTGGAAACGCTGATTCCGGCGACCGATCAGGATGAGGTAAAGGATTTGCTGGAAGATGGTGTCTATCGCGACATTAGGATCGACCGCCGTGAGATTCCGCTGCTGACTAAAACGGGCGCGCTCCGCACGGTGACTATCAATTCCTTCCTGGTGAGGAAAGACGAGGGCTTTCCCGTCTCGTTCACCTTGGTGGGCGACGACATTACACGGCGGCTGCGCATGGAGTCGGCCCTTTCGCGCTCCAACGGGCAGTTGCAGGACTTGGTGGATAACACCAGCGACGTCATTCAGCTCATCACGCTCGACGGCAAGTTTATCTTTGTTAACCGCGCGTGGCGCGAGGTAGTGGGCTACACGCAGGATGAGATTTCGGCCATTCGGCTCTCGGATATCCTGCATCCGCAGTATAGCGAAAAGACAATGGATCAGCTGGACCGTATCCAGCGCGGTGAGGTCGTACCTGACTTCGAGACGGTCTTTTTAAGCAAGAGCGGTCGTAAACTATTCCTGACGGGAAGCGTTACCTGCCGTTACGACCACGGCAAGCCGACGGCTTTTCGCTGCATCCTGCACGATTTTACCGAGAAAATAAGGGCCGAACGAGCGCAGAAATTATACTACAGTATTGCCAACTGGACCATCAGCACTGACAATCTCGATGAACTCTACGGCAATATCCACGAGGAACTGGGCAAGATCATCGACGTCCGGAACTTTTTCATTTCACTCTACGACCAGTCCAAAAGCTTTCTCTACTTTCCTTATTATGTCGATGAGTACTTTCAGGGGCTGCGCTTTACCAAAAGGCGGTTAGGTAATGGGCTTACGGAATACGCCATCGCGTCCAACCGGGCGCTGTTCTTGTACCGCGAGGATATCGAGCAGCTGGCCCAGACCAACAGTTTGTATCTCTACGGCACCACGCCCGAAGTACTGCTGACCGTGCCGCTGCGCATCGGCGACCGCGTGACGGGCATCATCGGCGTGAAATCTTACGACAACCCCAATACTTATGACGCCCGTGACCTTGAACTGCTGGAATTTATTTCGGGACAGGTGGCCCTGGCCATCGCCCGCAAGCAGAGTGAGGAGGAACTGGCCAAGTACGCCGCCCGGCTCAATGCCATCTTCGACAGTAGCTCGCACTTGATCTGGTCGGTGAACAAAAGCCTGCAACTGACTTCTTTCAATAAAAACTACTCCAACCTCATTGAGAGCCAGCTTAATACCGCGCCATCGCTGCACGTAAGTACCGAGAAGCTGGGCTGGCGGATGATGAGTCCCGAGAATCGGCGGCAGCTGGAGCGCCGCTACCGCGATGCGTTTCGGGGGAAGCTGCAGTATTTCGAGATGAAAGTCGATACGCGTGAGGAAACCGAACTTTGGTTCGAATTTTACCTCAACCCTATTTTGTTCGAGGGCGGCGTGATCGAGGAAGTGTCCGGTATTGCCCGCGACGTAACGCGGCGCAAGCAGGCCGAGCTATCGTTGCGGCAGAGTGAAGAAATATTCCGGGGAATCTTTGAAAACCTGCAAGACATCTACTGCCGCATGGATCGACAGGGCGTCATCACGATGATTAGCCCCTCCGTGCTCAAACGCACGGGCTACACGGCCGAGGAAGTACTTGGGCGGCCGATCACCGATTTTTTCACGGATCGAAAACTCATCCATCAGGCTCTCTTCAAGCTGCGTCGCGATGGTAGTCTGCGTAACATCGAAGGCAATTTGCGCGTGAAGGGTGGGAATATCCGGCAGTTTATGTTCAATATGCTGATGTTCAACGACGAAAATGGTCGGCCTTCGGAGGTGGCCGTGTTGGCCCGCGACATCACGGCTCTGAAAAGAAACGAACTGGAACTCCTCAAAGCCAAGGAGCAGGCCGAGCACTCGCTCAAAGTGAAAGAGGGTTTCCTGGCCAACATGAGCCACGAAATCCGCACGCCTATGAACGGCGTCATCGGGATGGTAGATCTTTTGATCAATACCAAACTCGACGAAGAGCAGCGCGACTACATCCAGACCGTAAAGCGTTCGTCCGAAACCCTACTGCACATCCTGAACGACATTCTCGACCTGTCCAAGATCGAGGCGGGCAAGATGGCACTGCACGAGCTGCCGCTGTCGCTGGAAGAACTGATGGAGAAGTTGGTGTCGCTCTTTGCCCAAACCGCCCGCAACAAAGGCAACACGCTTACCTACAAACTAGGCCCGAAACTACCCAAGTACGTCATTGCCGACCAGACGCGGCTGCTGCAAATCCTATCGAATCTGACGTCTAACGCCTTGAAGTTTACCGAAAACGGCGAAGTGCGGATCAACGTCAAGCTGGAAAAGAAACGTGGGAACACTGATCTCATCAAAGTCGAGGTCTATGATTCCGGCATCGGGATTTCGGAGGAGGATCAGAAGATGCTCTTCACCTCCTTCACCCAGGTGGACAACTCTTCCCAAAAGTCCTACGGCGGTACCGGACTGGGCCTGTCGATTTCCAAGCAGTTGTGCCAATTGATGAACGGCGACATTGGGGTAGTTTCCGACACGGACGAGGGCAGCATGTTCTGGTTCACCTTCGAGGCCAAAGAAACGACAATTGCGCCTTCGTCGGTGATTGAGAATGAGGAAGAAGCCTTTATCGATAATGTCTTTGCGTCCTACCATCCCACCATCTTATTGGTAGATGACAATATGGTCAACCGAAAAGTCGCCAGCGAGATCCTGAAAAAGGCCGGCTGTGTGGTGGACACCGCCGAGAGCGGTTTCGAAGCCATCGAGAAGATGGAGCGCGTGATGGCTTCGCCCGAAGAGTACTACGACATCGTGTTCATGGACATCCAGATGCCCGACATGGACGGCGTAGAAACTACCCAGAAGCTACGCGAAAAGTACGGTAAAGGCACGGCTGACGACCCCTTCCCGCCCGTGGTAGCCATGACGGCCTACTCGATGAAAGAAGACCGTGAGCGCTTCCTGAGCCAGGGCATGGACGACTACGTGGCCAAGCCCATCCGCGCCCAGACCCTGATCGCCAAGGTGCAGGAAATCATCGGGAAAGTACCCGACCGCCAGATGACCGATAAGCAAGTGGCCCTGGCCAAAGAGATTGCCCTTCCCGTGCTGGATCGTGAAATAGTGAACCAGCTCAAACAGATTGGTGGTAAGGATTTGGTATTGTCGGTCTACGAGGATTTTGTGAATGAGTCCAACGAACTGGTGGGCGAAGCCCTCACGGCTTACAAAGCAAATGACATCGCCACCGTGAAAAGCCACCTCCACACGCTGAAAGGCAGTGCGGGTACGGTGGGCGTAATGCAGGTAGCCGAAATTGCCCGCGACGCCGAAGGGCGACTTAAAACCGACGACACCAGTACACTGAGCAAGGCCTTGCCAGAATTACAGGTCGCTTATGGGAAGTTTTTGGAGAACTACAAGAGCTGGCTTGATGAGTGGTTGTAGATCTTTTTGTGAGAGATTGGCACGTTAGTTGCTAACCAGCCGATCATTGATTTTGGGTACAAAAATTAGAGACGAATCGCTTCCGGGCGGTTCGTCTTTTTGCTTTATGAAACTATTTTAAATCTCTTGGGAACGCTTAGTAACTTTTGGCATAGTACTTGCTTCCTACAGTTTCATCAAGACCCGTCTGCTAGTTCAGGCTCCTTCACACACTAATAATTAACAGCAAGCGCCCCTGGCCTGGTTGGCCCGGAACATTATCTATTTATCTGTTTTATTAGTTTTTCAACAATTCACCTCTCATGGAAGTCAAATCTACCTCATCGTCCAGGCTAGCCTGGGGCCGTCAGAATCATGTATGGCAGTTACTTATCTTGATGATGTCACTGATGGCGCAAGGGATTTTCACACAGGCGCTGGCCCAATGCCCTCCCTCGGGCGGCTTGCCCTACATTGGCGGTAATGTCTTCCTGGACTACGGCCAGGATGGCATCAAGACCGCTGACGTCGACCAGTCCATCGGGGCGTCTTCACACGCACTAAAAATCGACAAAGCACAATAGGGTCAATTGAATCTCATTTAATTGATTTTTCTATCCAGCCATTTTTAACTATTGCCATATGAAGACTTTTCCTTCCCCCATCACCTTCCGGTCAAGGCCAGAACGCGCCCACCTCGTGCTTCTAGATGCCCCACACTCTTTATCTGATTCTTAATAAAGGGTTCATGCTCGCTATATATGATTCTTTAATTTTTCGATCGCGATTAATTTCAAAATTCCCTACTTGATTTTTCTATACAAACCACCCAATGATCATGGTTAGATTTTTCTTTTCAACAATGGACAGAGTGCAGAGACGCTTCAATCTGTTCGGTTCAAAATGGTATGGTTGCCTTATCCTGCTATTCACGCTTGCCTTTGTTTCAAAATCTTTTGGACAATGCTCAGCGGGTGCTGATATAGTGCTGCCGTGTGTAAATGGCATCGTACCCAGTACTGCGGTACTGCTGGCCACGCCAGTGGGTGGAACATGGTCCAATGCGGCAGGCAACCCCACGGTAGCGACCTTTACCCCTAACACAGCCGCCACTCTTGCGGGTAATCTTCAGGCGGGCACATATGAGTTTATCTATACTACCTCAATACCGACGAGTTGTAGCGATATTGTACAGGTAACCGTCCCTAATTGTCAATCGCTCTGTCTTCCTGTGGAAGTGAGTGACACACTAGTTTGTGCGGGTTCGGTCATAGACTTAACAAGCTTGGTTTCGGGGTTCGACACCCTGCTGAGTTCAGCTTTCACCATTGGGGGCGTGGGTGGCATCGCCGTGGGTGACCCGACGGCTTTTGTCGCCAACAGCACCACGACGATCACGCTACTAAGTTCCAACTTGCTAGGCTGCACCGACACGACTACCTTGACGATCAACGTCAACCTGCTGGACATCGCCGCGAGCGACACTTTGGTTTGCGCCGGCTCGGTACTTGATTTGACCTCACTGGTCTCGGGCTTCGACACGCTGCTCAACGTAGGCTTCGACCTGGGCGGAATCGCCATCGCCAACCCGACGGCCTTCGTCGCCGACAGCACCACTGTCCTGACGATCACTGCTTCCAACCTATTGGGCTGCGCCGACACGACGACGCTGACGATCAATGTGGGTCTGTTGAACCTGGCGGCGTCGGTGAGCGACACTTCGGTTTGCGCCGGTTCGGTGCTGAACCTGACAGGTTTGGTCTCCGGTTTCGACACGCTACTGAATGTAGGCTTCGTGCTGGACGGAGTAGCCGTAGCTAACGCGACGGCCTTCGTTGCCGACAGTACGGTGACGCTAATGGTGACTGCCTCGACGGCTTTGGGCTGTTCTGATACGACGACGCTGACGATCAACGTCGGCCCATTGGACATCGTTGTGAGCGACACTTTGGTCTGCGCTGGTTCGGTGCTTGACCTGACTAGCTTGGTCTCTGGCTTCGACAATTTATTGAACGTGGCCTTCGACCTGGGCGGAATCGACATCGCCAACGCATCGGCCTTTGTCGCTGACAGCACGGTGACCTTGACGGTGACAGCATCTAATCTGCTGGGCTGCTCTGACACGACGCAACTGACTGTCAACGTCAATCCTCTACCAAACGCGGGCTCTGACACGACACTGGTCTGCATCGGAAATAGCGTTCCGAAGAGTTTG
>NZ_JBGSXF010000129.1:0-3035 GCF_041751555.1 Persicitalea sp.
AGCCAGAATGGTACCCACGGGATTTGGACCAAGGGAATTTGGCAGAATCGAGCCATCGAGTACCAGGAAATTTTCGTACCCGAACACCCGCCCATAAGTATCCACCACCCCCTTTGAAACATCTTCGCCCATAGGAACGCCGCCTATGTTGTGGGGTACTTCCACCAGTTTGAATTTCTCGGCGACCAGGTTGGGGATGTAATAGTTATCCACCTGCGCGGCAAGCAGACTTCCCAACTTATTAAGGTGGGCGATGTAGTCGTCATTTTCTTCGAAGGGATAGTCGATCTCCACTTCGGCGGATTCATTGAGCTTGAATTTACCAACAGCGTCGTCTCTTCCCATCATCAGGATAGGAACGGGCCAAGATCGTTCCAATAGCTCAAAAACAGGAACATACTTGCCCAGCCAATTGATCGGCCCACCAATTTTTGAATAATCCTCGGGGTCGAAATCACCAAGCAAGCTGTACAGAATAGCACCCACGGCCTTGAAGGGAGTGGGGTACCTTCCGCCTTCGATATAAACACCCTGAGTGCTGCCGTCCCGATGACGAAACCGAATGTACTCGCTGTTGGTCGTACCCTTATCGGGTTTGATATTCTTCTTGGCTCGCAGCCAGCCGTAGAGGTAAGCAAGTGCCCCCGCCGCAATCACTTTTTTGTTTTTCAAGAAACCACCCGCCACCGCGGTAAGTACCCCCGCCCACGAGATGGCTAGCCCCCGTTTTGGAACCATAAACGTCACGTAATCTCCATTGCTGTGGTAGTCTTCCCCCAGGCGCGACGATAGCTTTGACAGAGTTTTGTGTACCTCCTTGTTTTGCATCAGTAGCTGGGTACTTCCAATGGCACCCGCCCCGGATACCAGCACTTCGGCGGTGATGCTTCCGGTCTGCTCACTGTCTTCACGAGGATTCCTCCAATACACCTTGTATCCCCCCTGCGGCAAGGGTTCAATTTTGGTCACTTCCGCAAACGCCCTGATATCCGCACCGTGCTGTTGCGCCAGAAAAAGGTAGTTTTTGTCAAGAGTGTTTTTTACGTCAATTTCTCCACCCAAAATTTTCTGCTCACTCGGATCGGAATAACGTTGGGAAGCGCCGTGTTCATTCGTGAAAGTTTCGCCCGGAGTCCCGCCCTTTGGGGCGAAAGAAATCCCCAGCAATATATCGCCTTCGGCCTCGACGAGTTCCGGGTAGTCGGCAGCCAGTTTCTTTTCGGCTTTTCGGAAAAGCTGGTAAGAAGGCAATTGGTCGTAGGGAGCGTGGTCGGGGTACTTTACCGCCCCCATCATTTTCTCTCCCAATTCGTAGTAGGGTCGCATTTCCTCAACGGTAATATTTCCTGGGAAATCATCGAAAAAAGCCCGCCGCTTCAAAGTACCTGCGTACACGTGCGAACCACCTCCCACGCCTGTGCCTAACCAGGGAATAATATGTTCGCCCCTTTTCCTTAAATCGTTCATTCCGTAGCGTCCTTTTTCCGGCTGCCAGAACATTCCCGCGTCCGCTTCGAAGTTTTCTCTGGTGATCCAGCTGCCCCTTTCCAGCACCACCACTTTTTTGCCCGCTTCCGCGAAGCGAAGCGCGGCCACTGCTGCGCCGAATCCTGAGCCGATAACAAGCACATCCGTGTCAAATTTCATTCTTTTTTCTGTTTTTAATTTCCTGTTTGAGTTTTATTCAAATAGCCGACCAAATCGGATTCAAAGATTTGCCATTTTGGTAAAGACAGGCGCTGAGTCTGTAAAAATACCGGACAAATAGATGTAGTTCAATGAATATCTACCTGGTTGCTGTACCTCCCGGAGTTGGGAAAAGCACGAATGCCTTATTCGACTACCGTCTTCTGAATATCTATGGCTTTTGTATATCGAGCAGGATGCTTGGTGATTATTCTAATATTCCTGACCCAGGCGGTGGGCTTTTCGAGCGCCACGTTGTCGCCCAGAAAATGAATTTTCAAAGCGATATACCCTTTCTTGTATTTTGTGTTAACGAGGCTGCTGGCGTCTACCCCGTTCACCCAGACTTTTATGTGATCACCGATCAGTTCAAATCTGTAATGATCCCAAAGACCCGCTTCTTTAAGGGCGTTTTGTGCTTTGGGGTTATCGGACAACGTCGATAGCCATCGCCAGGTATTCCCGTAGTCGTCAAAAATTGCTCCCGTCCACCGGCGGTCTTTTTGGTGATCCACTTTTACCTGATAACCGTACAAACGCGCGTGCGCGGTGTCGGGCGCCGGGACGGCCCTGACCAAAATACCGTAGTAAAACTGCTCGTCGCGCCTGCACTCCATTTCCAGAATAAAGTCCCGGTACTTCTTGTCAGTTCTCAAAAAGGTGTGTTCCGGCGTGTTCGCCTTGCGATGCAGCCGAATGGCTCCCTCCTCGACCGTGAAAGTAGCGGAGTCTCCCACTACTGACCACCCGTCTAAATTCTTGCCGTTGAAAAGTGGTTGCCACGATTGGCAATAGCCAACACCATAAAGCAACAGCAAGATGGCAACGAGAAAAGCTTTTCGAATATTTGTCATCTGAAATAGTTGATGTCTGAAAATCCTCTCGTATCCTTCAAAGGGAGCGGAATTGAGCGGGCATATTTCTTCACGTTTCGGGTAATGATGCGTGGGTTTCTGAACGCAATCATCAAATCTTCCTGCGCTTTATCGTGTAGCAGGTAGTGAATTTTAAAGGCGATGTACCCCTTTTTATAGCGATTGTCCAGCATATTCGCCGTAGGGACGTCATTGAGCCATACCTTGATGTGGTCGCCGATCGCTTCGATTCTCAACTGATTCCATTCGCCGCCCGCGCGTTCGGCGTTTCGGGCTTCCTCGTTGTTTTCGAGGGTTTGCAGCCACTCATGTGCGTTTCCATAATCCACGAAAATTCCCCCAGTCCACCGCCGGGCAGGCCGGGGATCTACCTTGACCATATAGCCAAAAATGGAAGAAAAAGCGGTGTCAGGCGCATCGACACTACGAAACAGAATGCCCGAATCTAAATTCAGATCACGTCGAAAATCTATC
>NZ_JBGSXF010000130.1:0-6342 GCF_041751555.1 Persicitalea sp.
CCTTCCATGCGCGTTTTGTCGCCCAGAATACTGCCGCCCGACCGCTGACTGCTGGGGTCCACCGTCAGCACGGCTAGCGACTTGTCCAGCGAGGTGATGTATTGCCCGAAAGCTTCAATGAACGTACTTTTTCCCACGCCCGGCACGCCCGTGATGCCAATACGGAGAGAGTTGCCAGTCTGCGGCAGGATGCCTTCCAATACCCGCTGCGCTATGTCACGATCAGAAGCTAATTGACTCTCCACCAAGGTAATTGCCTGGCTTAGCAGCATCCGATCCCCGTTCAGGATTCCGTCTATGTAAGCGTTGGGAGTGAAGCGAGGACGCATGAAAACGGACGTTGGACGTTGGACGTTGGACCGGTTCGCCAGTGCGGTTGGATTCTGGAAAATCTAAAATCCAATGTCCAATTTCCAAAAATTTATTTTGTCAAAAAGGCCTCCGCCCACAGTAAATCCTCCGGCGTGGTAATTTTAATATTTTCGTAGGAACCTTCGATCAGGTGAATGGGGTACTTCGACGCTTCCAGCACACTGGCGCAGTCAGTAAAATGCGGCTGGGCCACTGTGTCGAAAGCTTTCCGCATCCAGTCGAGGCGAAAGGTCTGAGGGGTTTGTACCAGGCGATAATCGCTACGGTTCACCGCTTCGTTGGTACCATCAGCCCGTACGAGCCGAGCCGAATCCTTCAAAGCCACGCAGGTGACTGCCGTTCCGGCTTCGGCGGCTTTTTGGAAAGAAGAAGCGATAATTTGGGAAGAAACAAAGGGTCGTACACCATCGTGTATGGCTACGAATCCTTCTTCGGACTGAATGCTTCGTAAGCCATTTTGTACTGAGTGAAAGCGGGTCTGACCTCCGGCGACTAACTGGTAGTCGAGTGAAAAATCATGCTCCTCACACAAAGTACCCCAAAAGTCGAACTGGCTTTCGGGCAGAACCAGAACCAATCCAATCGTCGCTGAGTAATTCCGAAATGCTTCCAGCGTCCGCATCAACACCGGACGTCCGCCGATAAGCAAGAACTGCTTAGGGAACTCGCTTTTCATGCGGCTCCCGCTGCCACCGGCGACGATGATAGCAAAGTTGTTCACTTACAAAATCAGCATCGCGTCGCCGTATGTGAAGAACTTGTACTTCTCCTTCATCGCGACTTTGTAGGCTTCTTTGATGAGATCATTGCCACCGAAGGCCCGCGCCGACATCAGCAGAATCGACTCCGGCAGGTGGAAATTGGTGATCATGGCGTTGGCGATCTTGAACTCGTAGGGCGGAAATACGAAGCGATCCGTCCAGCCGTCCACCTCTTTAAGATGACCACTCGCCGACACCGACGATTCGATGGCTTTCAAAGAAGTGGTGCCTACAGCGCACACTTTCTTGCCACTATCCAGGGCCTTGTTGACGATATCGGCACTCGATGGCTGGATTAGGTATTTCTCCGAGTCGGTCTTGTGCTTGGTCAAATCTTCGACATCTACACTGCGAAAAGTACCGAGACCCACGTGCAGCGTCACGGGGGCAAAACCCACGCCTTTGATTTCCAGGCGCTTCATAATAGCCTTGGTGAAGTGCGTTCCTGCCGTTGGGGCCGCTACGGCACCCGTGTGTTCGGCAAAAATGGTCTGGAAACGGTCACGGTCGGCATTTTCCACCTTCCGGCGCGAGATAATCTCGGGCGGCAAGGGCGTTTCGCCCAGTTGATCGACCAGCTTCATAAACTCCTCGTGCGAGCTATCGGACAAGAAACGGATCGTGCGTCCGCGTGAAGTGGTGTTGTCGATGACCTCGGCCACCAAGTCGTTGTCGCCGAAGTACAGTTTGTTGCCTACCCTGATTTTCCGGGCGGGATCTACCAGTACATCCCACAGGCGCATTTCGCGGTTAAGTTCGCGCAGCAGGAAAACCTCGATCTTAGCCCCAGTTTTTTCCTTTTGACCAAAAAGACGGGCGGGAAATACCTTAGTGTTGTTAATAACCATGACGTCACCATCGTCGAAGTAATCCACGATGTCGCCAAAGGATTTGTGTTCAAATTCGCCGCTATCACGGTGTACAACCATCAGGCGCGACTCTCCGCGTTCGGCAGGGTGCAAGGCGATCAGGTTTTGGGGAAGATCAAATTTGAACTCCGATAGTTTCATTGCTTTATGACGGCGATAAGTAGTAGCCAAGGCAGTAGATTTAACTTGAAGCGATACGCAAGGGCACATCGCGATGAAAATAAGACCGCAAAAGTAAGGATTTTTTAGGAGAAAATTCTTGCCGATGTCTTACCTAATAAAACAATCCTACCTTTATCTCGTATTTTCTACAAAATTATGCCTGAGTTTGCCGATATGAAAAAGCTAATTCTCTTCTTTTTTTTCCATTGTTTTCTGTTGACCGTTCATACGGCGCAATCCCAAACCGGCCCCATCGCCCTGCATCCCCAAAATTCGCATTACTTGATCTATCAGGGCAAAACTACCGCCCTCATTACCTCTGGCGAACACTACGGAGCGGTACTCAACTTAGACTACGACTACAAAAAATATCTGCAAACCCTGACCGACGAGGGCATGAACTACACCCGCATCTTCTCGGGTACTTACTACGAACTCGCGGGGGACTTTAACATCGAAAAAAATAACCTGGCCCCCAAGAGGGAACGTTACATCGGTCCGTGGCCGGATGCCGAAAACGACAAGTCGAAATTCGACTTGTCGAAATGGAACGACGCTTATTTCGTGCGGCTAAAAGACTTCCTGACCGAAGCGCGCAAGCGGGACATTATCGTCGAGGTTACGCTCTTCTCTTCCATTTACAACGACAAAACCTGGGGCGTTTCGCCGCAGAATCCCGTCAACAATGTCAACTTCACCGATAGCCTTCCCTATAAGCGGGCTCAAACATTGGACAACAAAGGACTTTGGCCTTACCAAGAAGCTTTTGTGAAGAAGATCGTGACCGAACTGAATGATTTTGACAATTTCTTTTTCGAAGTTCAGAACGAACCTTGGTCCGACCGCAATGTCCCGGTTTACAACATCATGAACAAGGAGGAATTGATAAAGAATGAATGGCAGCAAAAGGCGGATTTTGCCGACGAAGCATCCTTGAATTGGCAGGATGCCATAGCCAACACGATCACTCAAACGGAGCAGAAACTACCCAAAAAGCATCTCATCGCCCAGAACTACGCCAACTACCGCGCCTCCATCCCGGACGTGAAAACTAATATCTCGATTATTAACTTTCACTACGCCTGGCCCGAAGCCGTGCAGTGGAACTACCACTATGACAAGGTGATTGGCTTCGACGAATCGGGCTTCGCGGGTTCCGACGATGCGGTGTACCGCCGCCAGGCCTGGCAATTCATGCTCAGCGGCGGCGGGATGTTCAATAATCTAGATTATTCGTTTTCAGTCGACAATGAAGATGGAAAGGGTACTTACAAAGCGCCCGGTGGCGGTAGCACGGCGCTACGAGCCCAGTTGAAAACCTTGGCTGATTTTCTGAATAGTTATAGTCTTGAAAAACTGTATCCCAACTACACCAGCACGCTCGCGGCACCCGGCCTGATCACCTACACGCTATCCGACAAAAGCAAAGCGTTCGCCGTTTTCGTGCGAGCTACCGGTACTACCAAATCGACTTTGAAAATGGCGGCCGATAACGGTACTTACAGGGTAAAGTCCTTTGACCCTATTTCTGGAAAATATACTAGTTTGGGCGATTTGAAGTCGGTTGGTGGTATCCTGACCATTGACATCAACATTCCAGACGGTGAGTTAGCTTTGCAGGTACTGAAGCAATAACAGATGAATTTCAAGCGTAACAAACTCATTTTCTCCATTTTGTTGTGCGTGGCGCACTTGATTAGTCACGGCCAAACTACTACCGTGACGCTGACGGGTACGGTGACCGACGAAATGACGGGCGAACTCCTGCCTTTCGCCAACGTCTATATCAATAACTCCTCCATCGGTACTACCACGAACGAGAAAGGAGCCTACACATTAGCCAATTTGCCGATCGGTAATCTCGATATGGCTGTTTCTTACCTGGGCTATGTGCCGATCAAACAAACGCTGCGCTTCGAGCAGCCGGGTCGTAAAACCGTGCTGTTCAAAATGCGACAAGGCGTAGAGTTGGAGAGCGTGGTCATTCGTTCTAAAAGGAGCAAAAAGTGGCAACGACAGTTCAAAGTCGTAACGCGCGAACTTCTGGGAACCGGAAAATTTGCTAAATTATGCAAAATTCTAAACCCGGAGGTGTTGCGAATAACCATGGAGGATAACGGTCACTTGCTAGCGCAGTCCACCAGCCCGTTAAAGATCGAGAACCGCGCTTTAGGCTACATGATTTACCAAGACCTATCCGATTTTGATTTTTATGAAAACACCATGTATTACGGTGGCAACACCCGCTTCGAGTTGTTGAAGCCAGAAAATGAAGAGGAGAAAAATCATTGGCGCGCCAACCAAAAGGTGGCCTACCAAGGCTCGTTAAAGCAGCTTTTGACCGGCATGGTTTCCGATAGCTTGCGGGAAAATGGCTTCCAGGTATTCCAGCAAGTACCCGACTCGTTGCGTGCGTTGCGGTTGCTCAGCGGTGGTGGCGCCAACGCTAATCCATATTCTATCAAGAATTATCTGCATTACCGGATCGACGAAGTACGGGGAGCAAAGTTGATCAGGCCGGGCGAGCTGGAAACGGAACGGCTGTTAGTGTCAGGCACGAAATTGGAAGTATTTGATTTGAACAAAAAGGGGAATTCACGTTATGCCGATATGCCTTACGCCTACTCGCTTATCACACTGCCGCAGGGCTATGCGGTCATTTCACCGCAGGGCTGGGTAGTTGTGCCCATGGGAATGGAAGTCGGCGGCGACTTGGCCAATGACCGTTTCGCCAATCTTTTACCCTCCGACTGGCAGCGGGATTAAAGTGTGTGACGGAGTCCGCAGTCTTGTTTAGGCACACTTTTTCGGGTTTAAGATTCGATTCCGTAATTTTAGGCAATAACTCTTTTTGCCAAAGACAGTTTATCCGATGCTGAATCAGTATTTACATTAATCCATTTCATTGTGTTTAGAAAAACAATACATCTAGGTGCTAGTCTGCTGGTTGGCGTGCTGGCAACTTTCCACACGAGCCAGTCCATGGCCCAAATGGCCAAGGACAAGATTGCCGACAACGTTGTGGCCGAACCCGTCATCAAAGTCCCGGCCAATTTCAAAACTACCATCGTAGCCGAGGACTTAGGCAAGGCCCGGCATCTGACGGTCACCGAACGCGGCGACGTGTACGTGCGGTTGGCCAAGCCCGTCAACGGTAGCGGCACCGTTTTTCTGCGCGATACGAACGGCGACGGAAAACTGAACGAACAGAAAGGCTTCGGCGACTTTGGCGGCACAGGCGTAGCGCTGGGAGATGGGTATTTGTACACCACTTCCAATACCGAAATTTTCCGCTATAAGCTAAACGCTAACCAGGAAGTTATTGACCCCGGCAAGCCAGAGCGCATCGTCAAGGGCCTGACTGACAAGGGCACCCACGCTACCAAGTCGGTGGTGCTGGACAGGAACGGCAATATCTACGTGGGCATCGGCGCGCCTTCCAATGCTTGCCAGGTGAAAGATCGCACCAAAGGCTCACCCGGCATGATGCCCTGCGCCATGCTCGACTCGGTGGGCGGCATCTGGCAATTCAAAACCAACGGCCGCGACCAGGTACTAAAAGACGGCGTCCACTATGCCACGGGCATCCGTAATATGGTAGGCATGGACTGGAATGGTGAAACCAATTCGCTGTTCATCATGCAGCACGGCCGTGACCAGCTCAATACGCTGTTTCCTGATCTGTATACCGACAAGCAGTCGGCGGTGCTGCCCGCCGAAGCCATGTACGAGTTGAAAAAAGGTGCGGACGCGGGTTGGCCTTACATCTATTATGACCAAATTCAGAAGAAAAAAGTGGTGATGCCCGAGTACGGCGGTGACGGCAAAAAAGAAGGCGATAGCAAATACATTGACCCGGTGGCGGCCTATCCCGGCCACATGGCTCCCAATGGTTTGCTATTTTACACGGGCAACCAGTTTCCCGAAAAGTACCGCAACGGCGCATTCATCGCCTTCCACGGTTCCTGGAACCGCGCTCCCGAGCCACAAGCCGGGTACTTTGTAGTGTTTCAGCCCTTCAAAAATGGTAAAGCCTCGGGCGATTGGGAGATATTCGCCGATAATTTTGCCGGAATGGATACGGTGATGTCGCCGGGTAGTGCCATGCACCGCCCATGCGGCTTGGCTCAGGGGCCGGATGGCTCGCTGTACGTGGCCGATGACGTGAAAGGAACCGT
>NZ_JBGSXF010000131.1:0-7752 GCF_041751555.1 Persicitalea sp.
GATTAATTTTAAAACTTATATCGGATGCTTACTCCGGCGTACCGCTGTGACCAGCCGGCCTGAGGTGAGAGAGATAGTTTTTTCTGCTCCAACTGTCTGCGCAACTCTTTGGCCTTCCGGCTACTGCCGCTGCCCACCGCCCACAACACACCCGCCGCCACAATGCCCGCGCCGACGAAATAAATGCCCGGGCTGCCGAAGGCGACGACGCTTTTCGGCTGGGCCTTGTAGCTGTCGATTGTGCCAAAATTCTGGCCATTGGTGCGGCCGTTGGCGTCCTTGGCGTCCCACCAGGATTGAAGCTCGGCGTTGCTTTTATCCACCCCGGCCTTGTAATCGGTATAGGCACTGTTGACGACAAAGTAGGTCGCTGCTGCTCCCACAACGGCCAACCCGGCCCCGCTTTTAATCAGTATGCCCTGTCTTTGGTATTTGGCGGCCTTCGTTTCCAGGGCTGTCAGTGCTACATCCTTTTTTTCAACAGCGGGTTCGGGTTTGTTTTCGGCAATCCGGGTCGTCTGAGTAGGGGGGGGAGCATTGGTCGCCACGGGTTTTGTCTCGGCGGGAGTAGGTTCAGGCTTGGTGGGTGGTGGTGTCTGCGTTTTCACAGCCACCGCCTGGGGTTTTGTTTCCTGCGTCTTTTCGGCTGGTTTGGTTGGTGTTGCGACGGTTTGCTCCGCAGCCACTTTGGTCGTAGTGGTGGGTTTGGTGGGGGCGGGTTTGGCGGGCATCGGTTTGGCTTCTGCTGCGGCCGCCACCGCTTGGGGAGCGGCCGCTTTGTAGTACCTAATGCCGGCGATAAGCACCTTCCACTGATTGTCAACCTTTTCGGCGTTCATCTCCGCCGTGCGCAGCACCGGGCTGTACTTGAGGGTGGGCTTGTTGCGGTGGGTATTGGTGAAATGGCTGCGAAAATGCACCTGCACGTAGGGTGAGTCCTTGCCCTGCTTGACTTCGGTGACGTTCACCTCCGAAATCTTGATGGAATACTCGGCACTTTTTGAATAATACAATCCTAGATTTTCCAGGTAGGTCTTCACTTTCAACTCAGCATAACCTTTACCCGATGTAGTGTATTCGGGGCTGATGTCATCCTCGATGATTGCATTAGAACTGAATATCTGGCTTTTGCTAGACATAAAGCTGTCATAGATCAAAAGTTGCTGCCCCTGCTGCCCCAGTTCGCTAGAGGCTATGGAATTCAACAGCTCGCTGAGGTGGGTTTCAATCACTTTCCGGGCTTCGGCTCTGATTTCGCTGACATCGCTGGCCGAAAGCTTCGTCGCGTCCTGACCGAATGTCGGGCAGAGAAAAATGAACAAGAAAAGTGTACAATACAGGTAGCGCATGGCATAGAAAGTTTAGGAAACTAATCGATGATTTGGTTTGCTAGGGATTGATTTGTATCTCTACCCGCCGATTCATTTTTCGGGTTTCTTCGGAATCGTTGCTGCCTTTGGGCGCGGAACTGCCCTTGCCCCGCCAGGCCATCCGCCTGGCCGCAATGCCCCGTTCCTGCAAGTAGCGGTACACCACCCTGGCGCGGTATTCCGACAGCGTTTCGTTGCGAACCGGGTTGCCCACGTTGTCGGAATGTCCCTCGATCTCGATGTGCCAATTCGGGGCATTCCGCAGCAGCAGCACCAGGCGGTCCAATTGCTGGCAGGCTTCGGGCCGGAGGTCGTATTCACTTTGGGTGAAATAGAGCGTAAATCGGCGGGTAGTGTCGGCCAGCGGCGCGGCATCGGGTGCCACCTGGGCGGGCGCGACAGTTTTAAGCGGAGTGGGCGCCGCAGCAGGGGTACTTTTGGGTGGCGGCGGCGAAAGGGTAAGCGTTCGGTAATTCAAACCCTTACCGAGTTGCACTACCTCGCGGTGCGCCATAGTCCGCTGGGGCGTACTGACCCGCAGACTGTAGGTGCCTTCGGCGCAAAAGGCGAATACTGATTTTTCCTGCTCCTGCCGCATGACAATCGTGTCGCCCGTGGTGGAGACGAGCAGGTATTGGCTTTGGGGCGGGGCATTGGTTACGTTCATGGTCAATAGCGTAATTTCCGGCGTCATTTTTATTTCGTAGCGACTGCTGCTTCCGTCCATTTTGTCCAGGATCAGATTTCCCTGGTAGGCTTGGTAGCCCGCACTTTCCACCACCACACTCACGATGTCGGCTTCCTCGAAAGTCACGCTCGGCGAGGGCGCGGTCGGTGTTATTTTGTGGCAGTCTTTTTTTTCAACTTTCGTGTACTGTAGGCAGAGGGTGGCTTGCTGGATGGCCCGACCATTGAGCGCATCCTGGATACTGAAAATTCGGACCGCCTTCTGCGGCATTTTCGCTTCGGTGGTCAAGGTGTAATCCCGCTGCTGGCTTTGCATATAGGGTTTGTCGGTAGTCTGCTGGTCGAGCGGAATGAGCGGCAGTGGCACAAAAAACGGCAAATCGCCGGGCGCGGCGGGCTGTTTCAGGGTGGGTATGACCAGGGTGCGGTACCCCGTTTTTTCCACGACCAGAGACTGCCCGGCGGCCGGGTATTCCGCTTGGTATTTGCCCTCCGCCCCGCTTTCGCTTAGCTTTTTGCGCTGCTGCTCCACCTTGGCCGAAATCGTGGCCCCCGCAATCCGCTCGCGGGAGTTGGCATCGATGACGTAGCCCTGCAAATGCAGCGACTGGGCGATGCTTTCAAAAGGCACCCACACGGGTAGGCAGCCGATGAGCAGCATGGGTACCATGGGTACTATGCACGCGGCCCGGCTCATGGTATCAGTCGTTTTCCACCACCCCGATATTGCCCAGCAGCACCGACCAGTTGACCTCATCCTTCCCATCTACCTGCTTCTCGTACGATTGCAACTTGACTTTCACGTCTTTGCGGGTCACATCGCTGTATTTTACGGATTCTCCCGTTTCGCTGAATCCCGTGAACGTCTGGCTGCCAATGATTCGCCCGTAGTAGTTGCCATCATCGGCCTGCTTGAATTGATCCACGTACTCAATGTTGCTCCACTTGATTTGCACCTCGCCGTAGGGCAGCATTTTGAGCCGCTTCAGGTACGACTCGATGGTCTGCTCGGAAATACCCTTCCGGTTTTTGGACGAAACCTTGATCTTGGAATCGGGCAAAAACAATTTCAGGGCGTTTTTGACGGCGGCATCGCGTTCGTTCAACGAAAAATTCCGGCTGGCAATCACCTGTAAGTACTCCGCAAACTGCTCCACGACGATGAGGGCCTTCTTACTGTACTCCTGGTATTCCTTTTCGTTTAATGTGGGTTTTCCCGGGGGCTTTTCCGGTATCTTCGTGATAGTCTCCTTTTCATCGTCCGGTATTGGCGGGTCTTTATGGGGAGGCTTGCTGCTGCAGTACCGCCGCACCCGGTCGAAGGCCGAATTCAAAAAAGACTTGGCCTCCTCGGGTTCGCGCAGAAGTTGGTGGCTGCCGTTTTTATAAATAATCGCCACCAAATCATTCTTGTTGATGGAGGTTGACTTGCCGGCTTCGTTCAGGAAGTTGATGGCCTCTCCCTCCACACGAATGGTCGCCGGAATCACTTCCAGCGGCGTGGCCCGGATCAGCACATCGGTAGGGCAGCCCGTGGTGTTGTAAAACTTTTTCAGCGTCATGCGGGACGTTTCGGGGTCGTTGGGCAGCTTGTCGATAATCAGGTACATCCCGTAGGCATTGAAAGCTACGATCACGTTTTCCCGATCCTCGGTGCGCTTGTGGGGCGTGTCACCCTTTTTTTCTTCGTATTTTAGTTCCCGCTCGTCGGCCTCGACGATGCGGTTGGAAAAAGAACTGCCGTTGCTCCAATAGAACTTTTCCTGCGCCTGAGCGGGCGTGGCCGTCCCCAATCCCAGCAAGATACAACCCGCCAGCCCTGGCAGCAGTTCGCGTGGATTTAGTAGTTTAAAATTCATTTCTCAGAGTGCTTTTGATGCTTTATTTTGACTTGCCCGAAAGATTGAACAGCACGCCCACGCCCACCATGCCCAAATGCATTTTTACGCCGCTCTCGGCTATTATATAAGGTTCATTATTGGTCAGGCTGTGGTACCAGCGGGTATCCGCTATGATAGCGTAGTTCCGCTTTTCAACCAGGGTTACCGACAGGCCGCCCACTACTCCGTAGGTGGGGGTATCGGCGCATTCGGAGCAGTTTTTCACCTGTATTTCAGCGTTTTCGGCGCTGGTGAGCCGGGTGCTGCCCTGGCCCATCTGAATCGCCGCGAACCCGCCCAGGGTCGCACCCACCCGGATTTTTCCCAGCCGGGTCGATAGCGTGGCCGTAATGGGTACCAGCAGGTTTTGCTGTTGCCCTTCGGCGGCCGTTATTCCCTGGGTGCCCGCCGGCACGTTGAGTCCGTAAGTCAGGTTAGTGTATAGCGCATCGACCTGTACCGAAAGTGCCTTGGTCCGGTACCCCAGCGTGACGCCGGCCTGGTAGGCCAGTTTTGGGTCGCTGGCCAGAGCGGTACTGACTGGCGTTGCCACCAGCCCCACGCCCGCTCCCAGCCGCAGTCCCGCATAAAGTCCCGTGTGGTTCCAGAAAAGCGGGGCGGGCCGCTTAACCAATAGGGCGAGCGGATTGCCGGGTTTCTGGGCGGGAACGGGAGCAGGCGGCGCGGTGATTTCCTCCACATCGCCATTACTCCATATAATGCGGCGGATATCTTTCTTGGGAAGCGCGTACAAAGGACCCTTCGGATCGTTAAGTTTGCGGTACAGGACGTCGGACTTGTTGATTTCATCGACGAGGACTTCCAGCGACGTATTATCCAGCTTTTGGATTATATCCTGCCTCTTCGGGGTTTGAGCGTACAGGTGGGTACAGGTGCCCAAAATCAGGAGAAATGAAGCTAAGAATAAGTATAGAATCCGCATCAGAAGCTAAGAGTTAGGTTGATATTACGACCACGCACCAATTAGTCAGCCAAAATTAGAAGGCCCGTCTGCAGGGATCAATACGTCAACTGACGTATTTTTTGTTATACACGGCAACGGGCCAGGCAAAGGAACCGGACTTATGGAAGGATTGGAGACGATTTCGCCTATGGTAATGTGTCGCATTGACCGATGAATAATAATTTACCGTTCGATAAGATTTTTCGTAAAACTTCAAAACATTTTTTTAATTTTGAACACATCCCCAAAATAATCCGGGCGTGGTCAAGAATTGTCCGTAAAAATCAAGGGACTTTGTTTTCTTCTTCCTCCGGAAATCCGACTAACCCGGAAATGGGGGCGAGTTTGGTGTATCGTTTCTTTAACCCATGACCACGAATGACCAGCTATGCATTCACGTATAACCAAGAGATTGGCCACCAGGGACAGAGCCTGGTGCCGCATTTTCCGGGCGGTCGGTCGGGGGTGACCATCGGCCCCGGCTATGACCTTGGGCACCGCAGCCCGCAGGAAATATATAACGACCTCACCGAGGCGGGAATCGATCCCGAAACGGCCTACGCTTTGATCGATGCGGCCCACAAAACGGGGCCCGAAGCGGGCAACTGGGTGGCGCAGCGCGGGGGAATCATCATCAACGAAGAGCAGCAGCAGGCGCTGTTTGAAAACGTGCTGGTACCCGAATACGAGGAGCGGGCCAAAGAACAACTCCTAAATTTTGTGAAAAATCACGAGGAATTTTCCACGGAAGAGGCGGATTGGGACGCGCTCTCCGGGAAGCAAAAGGAGATCCTTTTCGACTACGTGTACAATACGGGTGGGCTTACGCGGTTTCCGGAACTAACCGCCGCAGTCTTGAACGAGGATTGGGAAGAGGCAACGTATCACTATGAGCGTTTTTCCGGCGATGAACCCTTGGCGTATCGCAATCAGATGTTTTACCAGCAGTACCTGGATCCCACGTACGTGCGGGAAGAAACGAATTGGCAGGCTACCGAAAACGAGCCACTGATCGAACTTGACGATGCCTTGGCCGAGCAGATCGAGGACTTATACGACGACGATCATGACCTGCCGGATGCGGCGGATGCCGACAACGCCGACGATTGGTACGAATCCTATTCATGAAAATCAATTCAGATTCACTAACCCGCACACTAATCTCTCAAAGTTATGATCATCCAGCGAAACAACAAGTATATACCCTACGGAATTAGTAACCTCATGGGTCGCCAAAAAACGACCACCGACCCTTTGTTTACGCAGAAGAAGACGCGAAAAAGGCCGGATAACAAGGAGGATACGGCGCTGCAAATCAGGTTACGGAAGCAACGTGAACAAATTGCCCGCGACCTGCACGATGGCATTGGCTCCCAACTTACCCACATTATTTCCCGCCTGGAAATGCTGGTACATAGAAACCCCGCTTTTGAATCGCAGTTGAATGATTTGCAGGACTTTACGCGTGAAACCGTGCAGCAATTGCGCGAAACGATCTGGGTTCTTAATCAGGGTGAAATACCCTATGGATCCCTCACGGAGCGAATCAGGGGTCTGCTTACCCGAATTTCGGCCGATGCTGGTTGTCCTACCATAAAACTGACAGCCTATGGGGAAGCATCCCTGTTGCTTGACCCCCGATTGGCCTCCTCTATCTTCAGAATTGTGCAGGAAGGGGTGAACAACGCCATGAAGTACGCCGAATGTAGCGATATCAGCGTGTGTCTGGCTACCGACGAGCAGAGCCTTACCCTGGTAGTCAGCGACAACGGAAAGGGATTTTGTGCCGAGAACGTCCCCCAAGGCTACGGGTTGCTCAATTTCAAAACCAGAACGGAGGAACTCGACGGTACTTTTTTACTCACTTCCTCTACTGACGGGACGGAGGTACTCATCGAGTTTCCGCTACCCAAAAAATACGTCAGATGACGTATTTCAGGGCCATTGACGGCTTCGTTACTTTGTGTCGGTGCGTGACCCGCTGGTAAACCTTCGGGAAATCAGTTCATTAGTGTAACAAAGCCGTCATGTCAAAGATCAAAGTTGGACTTGTCGAGGATAACCCCATCATTTCCCGTGACATCTGGGAAAAGCTATCGTTGAGCGACGATATCGAATTGGTTCTCCGCGCCGTCAACGGTAAGGACTTGTTCAAACAACTCATGCGCACGGAGGTGCCCGAGGTGTTTCTGATGGATATCGAAATGGCGGAGATGGATGGCGTGACCACCACCCGGCTTTTGAAGAAAAAGCACCCTCAGGTCAAAATCCTCATTTTGACCGTGTTCGATGACGACAGCAAACTCTTTGAAGCCATAAAAGCCGGTGCTTCCGGCTATCTGCTCAAAGAAGAGAAAACCCACATTATCATCAATGCCATTACCGACGTGCTGGAAGGCGGCGCGCCCATGTCGCCCATAATGGCTGCGAAGGCCCTGGATTTACTCCGGCAGGGTTCCAACGATTTACATATCCAGTCGGTGTCCCGCTCGGCGGATTTGACCCTGCGCGAAACCGAGGTGATGGAATGGCTGGTACGCGGCCTGAACGTGCGGGATATAAGTGAAAAGCTCTTCGTCTCCAACAAAACCGTTCGGAAGCACCTCGAACACATTTACCAAAAACTTCACGTCAAAGGCAGCGGCGAGGCCGTGGCCAAGGCAATTGGCCAGATAGCGTAACCAAATGAAAAACCTATTACTGAAATTTACGAGTTACCTCTTACTCGCCGTGAGCGTGATATCCTGTCATGTCGAAACGCCTGATCCCGCTATCGTCAATTTTAGTGGCGTGGCCGACAAGGGTAAGGTCAGTTTTGTCAACAATACCACCGGGGCCGACTCCTACGTCT
>NZ_JBGSXF010000132.1:0-3717 GCF_041751555.1 Persicitalea sp.
ACCGGGCAGGGAGACAATTACCTTACCGTCCCGCTCGAACCACATGCCAGGCGCGGTACCCCAGTCATTCTGTAAATAGACACAGCTTCTTGGCAATGCCGCTTGTTGACGGTTCAATTCAGTCATCGGTCGCCCGCGGCGTACGAAAAAATCCGTAATGAGTGCTAGGGCAGATTCATTGATTTCTAATTCAGTGTCCAAAAATTGGCAAAGTGTATGCTTGGTGATGTCGTCTTTAGTCGGGCCCAGTCCACCCGTGATAATAAGCACGTCGACTCGATGCAAGCCTTCCTCCAAAGCTGCCAAAATTTCTTCGGCATTGTCGCCCACCGAAGTTTTGCGGACGGGTCGAATACCAATATTGGTTAATTCGGTGCCTATCCACTGCGTATTGGTGTCGGTGATTTGGCCGAAGAGAATCTCGTCGCCAATCGTCATTACTTCCGCCTTGATGGCTGCCCTCATTGGTACGGTTTCTGTTATGTAAACCTTGTTTTAGCCCAAAATTACGTAAAATTTATCGGGAACGATTACGTTTGTCGAGTAGTTCAAGAAGCAAACAAAACCCACTACGATGTACAAAAAATGTTTAATAGTGCCGATTGTCCTACTGATGGCTGGATGTTCGTCACAAGCGCAGTTTGGCAAAACAAAATTAGGTAAGATACTTGGGCAGGTTCAGGAGCAGTCAGGCGCACTTTCCGAAAATGAAATTGCCAATGGTCTTAAAGAAGCACTTAAAGTCGGGATAGGCAACGGCTCGGCCGAAGCTTCGCGTACCGACGGCTACCTCAAAAATCAATATATCAAAATACTTTTCCCGCCAGATGCCCAGAAAGTAGAGAATACGCTCCGACAAATTGGCCTGGGCGATGAGGTGGATCGCTTCGTACTTTCGTTGAACCGCGCCGCAGAAGATGCTGCCAAGAGATCAAAGCCCATTTTCATCAGCGCCATTACTTCAATGACGATCAACGACGCAGTCGGAATCCTGAGAGGCCCGGAAGACGCCGCGACTACCTATTTGAAGCGAACGACCAATGAGCAGCTATACGATTCTTTCTTCCCCGTAGTGGATAGCACGCTGAACCTCAATCAGGCAACACGGTACTACGCCGATCTGGTAAATACCTACAACAAAATTCCTTTCGTGCAGAAGGTGAATCCTGATCTGAAACAGTATGCTACCCAAAAAGCAATGGATGGGTTGTACTTTCTGATTGCCCAGGAGGAAAAGAAGATTCGGGAAGACCCTGCCGCCCGTGTGACGGACATTTTAAAGCGCGTATTTGCGCGAGCCGGACAGTAAAGTGTACTTTTGCGAAAATCTTCCCAAATAAGTTGATGAAAAAATCAGAAATACATTTTACGGTCGAAGTCGATAACCAAAATGTTCCCGACAAAATCCATTGGAGTGCCACCGATAATCCCAATGAGGGTATTGAGGACACTCGCGCCATTGCGGTGGCAGTCTGGGATCACTACCATCGTGGTACTTTGAAGATCGATTTGTGGACAAAGGAAATGGAAGTGATTGACATGAAGCGCTTCTACATCGAAACTATGAGTGGCATTGCCGATACGTTGCTTACTGCCACGAACGACAAAAAGATGGCTGACAATATCGAGGCTCTATGCCAGCAATTGAGTAAAGACTTGGAGGCGGAGATTAAGGCAGCACAATAGTTCAAATTTCAAAGTCCATGAGTTTAAAGTTTAATAAAAGAAGGCGTAAAATCTCTATTCTGGGGCTGGCATTTTTTTTAACGGCGTTAGTTTCTTGTCAAAAAGACTCTGATAACAAGACAAATTCAGCCAGTTCTGCTGAGGCGAGCACTTTGACGCCAGTCACACAAGAGGGCGTTACATTTTATGCCAATGATGTTGATAAGGCGTTTGAGATGGCTAAGGCGCAGAACAAACCCGTCTTTTTGGAAATCTATTCGGAGTCTTGCCACGTGTGCCAAAGCTTTATTCCTGTTTTCAAGGAAGAAAAGGTTAGTGATTTTTATAACGACACTTTCTTGAATTACCGGATAGAAGTCAATTCGCCAGAGTTCCAGAGCTTCGTTTTGGGGCAGAAAATCTTTGTTCCTTCTCTCCCTTTGCTGCTATATTTTGATCAAAATAGAAATCTGATTCATTTGGCAACCATCGAACCGAGTGGGGACAAGCTAATCGAGCAAGGAAAACTAGCGCTTGATCCTGATTTGCGCGCGCCCTCAATGAAAAAGCGCTTTGAAGCGGGTGAAAAAGACAGTCAGTTTTTGATCGACTATGCGCTGTTCAGCAAAGTGACTATGGATACTGTGTCTAACCGGAAAGCAATGGAGATATACGCCAGCCAGCAACCGGAAAACAGCTATGCTTCCAACACCAATTACCTGGCAATTCAGAAGCTGCTGATGGATGTAGAGAACCCGATGGGAAAGTACTTCGTCAACCATTTTTCAACTTTCAAACGGGGCCGCGACGCGGAGGAGGTGAAAAACGTGGCGGAAAATTTGATTATGTCTTCGTTGTACAGCAGCTTCGGCAACCAGTATAGTAGCGATAAGATTAAGCAGATGCGGGATTACATGATCAAAGTTGAAATCGATCCGCAGGTAGCGCGAAACAGAGTGCTATTACCTCTAATCAATGCTTATTTTCGGGAAAGTACGCCAAAGCGGGCAGTAGAATTAGTCAATAGCCACATCACCCAGGTACCCCTTAAAGTGCCGGATTATGCCTATTTGTTGAAGTACTTTAACGAGCATTCTCCCGATGCAAGTTACGTTCAGTCAGCGGAAAAGTGGGCGGATAATGCGCTCAATATGGCCCCTAAGGGTTCGGAAGAAGAAGTTAACATTCGAATGGAACTGGCTGCGGCCAAGCGTCGACAGTAGATTTCTCACAAATCTGCAAAGAGTACTTAGCGACTTTGCCTCTCGTGCTTGGCGAGATCAAGATTGAAGGGGGCCTGAGAGAGAATGAACCTAGAATCCTCGTCGCCTAATTCCATAGCACGAAGGAGATCCCGCTCAGACTGAGCAAACTGCTCCATCCGCAAACGCGACAAGCCACGAAAACGTAAAGCATCAGCATTCTCATTCCTGAAAAACCAAACTGCTTTATCGAATTCTCGGAAAGCCTCGGCAAACTCTTTCAAAGCCAAGTGCGCTTTCCCTTTGTCCATAAAGCAGTCAGAAAGCGTGTTGTCGAAGCTCAAGGCCTGTTCGAGGTCATACAGCGCAGAGTAATAATTCTCGTCGAACAGGTTGCACTTTCCCCGATAAGCGTAGGCAACTGCCGATTTGGGATTGGCCTTTACGACTTCATCAAAATACCGGAAAGCTGCTTCGAACCTGTTTTCATTTAACAGCCAAATCCCTTCTGCAAAGCGAGCTAAATCCTTCTCTGCCTTCGTCTCGTGATCCGTCAGGTAATACTTCACGAAGAGGTAAGGGATAAGTAGCAGTACGACTAGGCAAATTTCCATTGTAGTTTTTTAGGGATTTTCAGGCAAGTTCAGTACGAACCTTAGCCGGGAGGCTCGCAACTACCAGATCGTAGGAAGCCTTTATCCAGGACTTCAACTTTTCGTCTGAAACGCTACCGTCGACCTTGACTGTGTTCCAATGTTTCTTGTTCATATGATAGCCAGGCAAAACGCAATCGTATTGTTCGCGTAATTCCTGTGCTTTCAATGGATCGCATTTGGCGTTAAACTGCACT
>NZ_JBGSXF010000133.1:0-1958 GCF_041751555.1 Persicitalea sp.
ATTTCGTGCGAAATAATCAAATCGCCAAAAAGAAAAGAAAGTCCCGCCGCCAGAAAGATGAAACCCGCCAGCAGCGAGTAGTGCGTCGCGGCGGCATTACGCTTTTCGGTAAGTTGTGCAGTTTCCTGCTCGGTTTCATGAACGCGATCCTGTATTTCACGACTGCGCTTGGAAGTTTCATGGACACCGAGCAGATGCGTCTGCAAATGATCAAAGGCACCTTTCCGTCTGTCCAGCGTTACCTGCCGCATCACTTCCAGCATCCCCAGCTCTTTCTTCTTCTCGTCCAGCCGCTCCGCCACCCACTCGTGACTCACCTGACTCGACAGATACGCCTCGTACGCCTCCCGGCTGAGATTTTCCATCCCGCTGGAATAACCGTGCTGATAATCCGAATCGTTTTCTTTCATGAAATAGATATTTTTGGGGTCAAACGGTTAAGGGTGAAAAGGTTAAAGGAAGGCGTAAAATTTCGTAACTGTATGGTTAGGTAGAAAACCTTTAACCGTTTGATCGTTTAACCCTTAAACCAATCACCAACGATTTTCGCAAACCAGAAGCTACGCCCCCCTTATCTCCCTCAACTGCCGTTCCGACAGTCGGCCTTTCATTTTGCGGGCGAGCATAAATTCGCTTTCGAAGAGCTTGATAAGCATATCGCGGCGGGCATGCAGGCGGTCGCGGTCGCTTTCGGACGCGCTCTGCTCGCGGAGTACTTGCCATTTCCTGATCCGCAACTCGTCGATTTCTTTATCGAGTTGGATGACTTCGGCTTCCCAGTCCTTACGGTAATCGATTGCTGTCCTACGGCCACGCTTGGTCGTCAGCCACACACGCAAGTCGTTGCGCAATACCGTCGTGTTGCTGAGAAATAGTTTTCCGGCGAATAGAAAGAGGAAAAACACGAAGACAAACAGCGCAGTCGCCTGCCACCAGCTTTGGGTCTGCCAGGCCTGCGCGAATACGAAAAGGGCGGCCGCAAAAGGCATTCCCACTTCTTCCAGCAGCCGTCGCCACGATACGTTGCTCTCGGTATCGTGAAAAAGTGAAATCCGCCCGAACAAATTGAACATACCCGCCAGGAATACGCCCAAAGCCACGAACGAACTACTGGCGAAAGACGGGCGCAGGGTTTCTTCAATAAGATAATAATTGCCCACGCACATGGCGATGGATAGGGCCAATCCAACCAGTGTGCGCGGTAGCTGATGTTCGCCCTCTGCTTGGGTTGCTTCTAGTCCCCGTAGTTTGGTCTGGAGCTCCTGAATGCGGTTCTCTTTTTGGCCGATAAAAAGATTTAGCTCCTGAACTCGCTCGTTCTGCTGCTCGATCGCGCGCCCGTGGTAGGCAACAAGATGCTGGAAGTAGTTGTAAATGATGTCGGTTTTCTCGGTTGGATCTGATTCCGAAAGGCCAAAAAGTACGCCTTCATCGCGCAACATGTCTTCATCTTCCAGCCAATAAGGGATAGTTAGATCGGTACTTCCCGGAGTTTTGATTGTGGAGTTTTCGACAGCGGGTATTGTCATTTGTGGTCGCTCCTCTAACTTGATTCCTGCTTCTAAATCTGCTGTCTCAGAGTTTGATTCATACTCCCCGGGAGCAAATGAATTCTCATCCGTTTCCTCCACAGCGGGCTGCGGTGTTTCATTACGGGCTCGCGCGGACGGCAGTCTTTCGGCCAGCGAATCGCGGTACTGCGAAGCTTCGACCTCGGCGGGAATTCGGGAAGCGGACTCTTCATGATAACCCAACCTATCATCCCCTTTGGGATTTTTTACAAATTCCGAGAAACGTTCCCAAGGAGAAGGCATGAATCAATGGACAATGGACGGTGAAAAATCGACAATGCAAAGAAACGACTAAGTATCTACCAAAACAGCCGCACACTTGACAATATTGCGGCAATCGGTGAAATTTCCGGGATTAAGCTAATATTTCAGGCAACAGCAAACATC
>NZ_JBGSXF010000134.1:0-10864 GCF_041751555.1 Persicitalea sp.
GAACTATTATTTTTTCAGCACCCTTGTCAATTAAAGGCTTGGTGAACTCAGGCAAATTTTGGGGTAATAAATTACCGTTTCCACCTGCGTCCCTGATCTCTCCGACAATTTCGATTCCCAATTTGGAGAGGTACTTTTGAAACTTCTCCGACTCAACAATCTTTTTCTCAATCTTTCCTTCGCAAATAAACCCAATTTTTACCACGGTATTCCAGCACCTAGTGAGTTGGTTAGCAAAGCTTCGTCCGCCTTCAAGTCGTAAAATCCCCCTGGCTCAAACTGTTTTATCTTCGTCGCCCCATTCTCTTTATCCACCAATATCAACTCTTCCTCTTTGAGTGCTCTTATCAGCGTTTGAGAATGCGTGTTCAACCAAATGTAGTGTTCGTAATCCTCACACATTAATCGGCATAATTCGACAAATTCTTGAACCACATACGGATTCAAGCCGTTCTCAGGTTCTTCAATGCACAGAAATTGGGGTTCATCCGATTGGAAGACTGCCGTTAAGAGACAGAGAATATTGTAAGTACCATCGGAAATTAGGTCTTTGGTAAAGGGTTTATTTATTCCCTTTTCGTAAATCAACAAAGTATCCGTACCAGATAGGTTATTTGAATCAATCTCAATCTTTTCAAAACCCGGAATAAATAGTTCCAAATACTCTGTAACATCCTCTCGCTTGATTTTGTCTTCCAGAAGTCGCTTTAAAACTGTTTCTAGGTTAGAGCAATCAAGACTTAATTTTTCATCACTTATTTCTTTTATACGGACTAATTCTGAGTTCTTAACAAAAATTCGACTGAATGAGGAGAAAAACAAAAAGCTATATTGCCTAGAAAGCGATTCATTTATTTTGCTATAAGGCTTGACTACTATACCCTCCTGTACCAAAGTCTTGTGTATCGTGTCTTTTGGTATTAATTCTATGTTCCACCAGTCTTCACTCTCTTTGAAATTAATTGTGAAATTGTCTGTCAAGTAACCTATTTCAATATCTTGATCTTGTGAATATCTATTTAGATTACTTCTACTTTTGATGTTCTCCCTACCTCCGAATAACCTTAATGCACTTTTCCCATTCCATTCGTAGACAAGTTTAGCAAACTCCAACGCCTCAAAAATATTCGACTTCCCCGCCCCATTCGGCCCGGCGAAAACCGTAAAGGGATTCGGCTCGACGATTTCCAGATCGACGAGGGATTTGTAATTCTTGATATGGAGTTTTTGCAGCTTCATCTTTTGTCATCGCTCGGGCGACCCCGCCTGAGCGGAGCCGAAGGGAAACTAAATTAATAATCCCCCATAGTCTCTTCCAACTGATCCAGCGCAGCTTTCAATTGCTCGTCGTTCGGTGCTACGCCGTGCCATTTGTGGCTACCCATCATGAAGTCCACACCGTAGCCCATGCCAGTTTCTAAAAGTACCATGACGGGCTTGCCATGTCCGGCCTTACTTTTGGCTTCGGTCAGGCCCTTTACCACTTCGGCCATGTCGTTGCCTTGCGTGATGGTCATTACCTCCCAGCCAAAAGCCTCGTACTTCTTGCCCAGGTCGCGGTTGTTCATCACTTCCACGGTAGGGCCGTCGATTTGCTGGCCATTGAGGTCGATGAAGGCAATGAGGTGGTCTATGTGGTGGTGAGGCGCGAAACTGGCCGCTTCCCAAACCTGCCCTTCCTGCTGCTCACCGTCGCCCATCAGGACGTACACCAAGTGGTCGTCTTTGTCGAGTCGCTTAGCGAGGGCCGCGCCCATCGCCACCGAGTTGCCCTGTCCCAAAGAGCCGGAGGCGATGCGGATGCCAGGCAAACCTTCGTGGGTAGTTGGGTGGCCCTGCAAACGCGAATCGATTTCCCGGAAAGTGGCCAGTTCCTTTACGGGAAAGTACCCCTTGCGGGCCAGTACGCTGTACCAAACGGGTGAAATGTGACCGTTGGAAAGGAAGAACAGGTCTTCGCCCTTGCCGTCCATGTCGAAAACTACTTCGCCGTTCTTCTCTTTCAAATGCATTTGTTCAAAATACAGGGCGACGAATAATTCTGTGCAGCCCAACGAGCCACCGGGGTGGCCGGATTGGCAGGCGTGTACCATCCGCACGATGTCGCGGCGTACTTGGGAGGCGACTTTTTCTAGTTCTTTGATTTCCATGTTGTCAATTTTGAATGAGAGAATGAGTGAATGAGTGAATAACAAAACCTTTCCGGTCGGGCTCTCGCACTAGAATCGAAAACTATGCTGCTTTTCTATCATTCACTAATTCAAAATTTGCTCGGTATGTGCTTTGGTTTTGACTTTACTGATAATGTCTTCTACTTTACCCTCTCCATCAATCACAAAAGTGGTGCGGGCGGTACCCATGTATTTGCGGCCGTACATATTTTTTTCTACCCATACGCCGTAGGCATCTACCACGGCGTGGTCGGTGTCGGCAATGAGTGGAAAGGGTAGTTCGTATTTTTCGATGAACTTGCGGTGCGACTTTTCGTCGTCTACGCTTACGCCAACTGTGGCGTAGCCTTGAGAGAGCATTTGCTGGTAGTTGTCGCGCAGGTCGCAGGCCTGAGCAGTGCAACCGGGCGTGTCGTCTTTGGGATAAAAATAGAGAACGAGTTTCTTGCCTTTGAAATCGGACAAGGAAATGGCATTGCCATCATGGTCTTTGGCGTGGAAGTCGGGGGCGGGGTCACCTGGCTGGAGGGTCATCTTCGGCGGCGTTTTCGAGGGGCTGATTTAGGTTTCGGTTCTTCAATTTCGACCCGCAATATAGTACTATTTCCGGCCCTGTCCGTCACTTCCAGGGCCAATTCTCCCGCAAAGGGTTCGTCCTCGTTGAGTTTTTCTGACCACAGGTAACGGCTTTTGTACTCGTAATTCATCAAAACCCACTTCCCGTTTACCAGCGCCCGGAAGCTACTGATGCCCGAGCGATCATCACCGATATAGGCCCGGATACGGTCTTTGCTGTGTTCAACGATATTGACGCTGGGCGGAATAGTGTCGGCCATGACTACGAAAGTACCCAGTTCGCGGGTGCGAAAGGCAATGACATCGCCCAGCCAGTTGCCGCCCACGTAGCGGTAGCTGCCCTCATCGTAACGATAGACGCCCGTCCGTTCGCGCCGCGCCACTACACCTTCCGGTTTGTAGCGGACATCCATGTAGTGCCGCAAGGGGATCGTAGGCTCGTTGATCGTGAGCATATTGTAGCGTTGCCGCACCGCGAGGTGCAGTGTGTCGAAAAGCGTGGTGGAGTCGAAGCGGATCACGACGCCGTCGCGGGCATACTCCGAAATCTTACCGGGCGGAATGCTTCTTCGGTAGTTCAACGCCAGCGTTTTATCTCCCACCTGTACCGAATCGGGCATAAATTGGCGCAGGTCGGCCAGAAAAACAGCGTTCCTTCCCTGGTAGTAGGCCAGGTCTTTTTGGATACGCAGCCGTTCGGAGAAGAAGGTCGCAAAGGGCGATTCGCTTTGGTAGTTTGGAGCGACGACTTTCAGCACATTATCCTCTAGTTCGGCAGAAAGCATTCCGCTGGCAGATTCGTTTCCCCTATCTACCGGCTCGGGTGAATTGATTTCCCCCTGTATTTTAAAACTGAGCTGCGACGAGTTCTCAAACGAATCGAAAATCTTGACTGTCACCTCGTGTTCGAGCGTATCTTTTATGTAAAGCCTGCCCTGATAGGGACCCGTTTTGTATAAATCGAACACGTTGCCGTCGGGATTGTAGCAGCGGTAAAACCGCGCGCCAGATTCTTGGTCGGTGCGGTAGTCGATGAGGTTATTGTAGTCACGGAAAACGTCGCTGGGGAATTTTTCCATGTTGTAAGTGAAAATCTCCTTGCCATCCAGCCGGATTTCGATGCAGTGCAGGCCGTAGCGGAAGCCCGTCCCGGTCATGTAGTCGTAAGCTTGCAACTCGATGCCAACCTCACCCGTCGCCCGGATCGGCTGCGTGATGCGGTAAGCACCGTCTTTTTGCTTGACCGTCTTAAAAACCTGTCGCTCAAACTGCGCGTTGACCCGCGAGTCGATGGTGGCAGGCCGCAGGGCCACGTTCCAGAAAGCGGGCGGCGTATTATCCTTTATCTCGCTAAAATCGAAGTACAGAGGATTGAGGTGGTTGTCCTTAGAATCCCGGATTTCAAAGTGCAGGTGCGGACCGCCTGAGCCGCCCGTATTACCGGAAAGAGCCATAATCTGGCCTTTCTTGAACACGAATTGGTTGGGTTCAGGATAAAGATTTACGTAGAAATCCTCCTGCTTATACTGCTCGCTGCGTACGTAGTCAGCCAATCGTTCCGAGAATTTTTGCAAATGCCCATAGACGGTCGTCATGCCGTTGGGATGCCGCAAGTAAATCACGTTGCCGTAGCCGCCGCCCTGCACGGCTATCCGGTAGATGTAGCCCTCTGCCGCCGCGTACACCGCCAAGCCCTCACGTTGCTGCGTGCGAATGTCCAGTCCACCGTGGAAATGGTTTGTCCGCAAATCGCCCAGGACACCCGCCAGCGTATTGGGCTGACCGGGCGTAACGGGGAAGAGGAAATAATTTTTGGGATAAGATTCTTTCTGAGCGAAAGAGGAAAAAGAAATAAGGGCAAAAACTGCCAACCACACAAATCTATTCACTGAGTTCAATCTATCAATCAAATTTACTTAACGCTGAATGTCAGCATTTCTTTGCCTTCGATGGCAAGGGATAGCTTATCTCCGATCTTTACAGCAGCGACGCCCTTAGGCGTTCCGGTAAAGATGAGGTCGCCTTTTTTCAGGGTAAAATACTGAGAGACAAACGAAATGAGGTAGTCGATCTGATAAAGCATCAACGAAGTGTTTCCTTCCTGCCGCGTTTCGCCGTTGACTTCCAGGCTGAACGAGATGTTTTGCATATCGGCGAATTGGCTCTTGGGGACGAATTCCGACACCGGGGCTGAGCCGTTGAACGCTTTGGCCAATTCCCAGGGCAAGCCTTTGCTTTTCAGCTTCGATTGCAGATCACGGGCGGTGAAGTCAATGCCGACGCCGACTTCGTCGTAATATTTATGCGCAAATTCTTCCTCGATGTTTTTTCCCACCTTATTGATCTTCACCACAATCTCGACCTCGTGATGAATATCCTCCGAGAAATCGGGATGGTAAAAGTCTTCACCCCGGCGCGGCACGGCGGTTTCGGGCTTCATGAAAATGACAGGCGCGTCGGGGCGCTCATTATTAAGTTCTTCAATGTGGTCCACATAATTGCGACCTACGCAGATAACCTTCATTTTAGTTGAGACAGGGCCGCCTAAGCGGTGGAAAGTTGAGAGTTAAGTAATTCTATTCTAAGCAGGGCTTAGCCTTCGACTTTTGATATTTTTTCACAACGCTGATTTCGGGCAAAACTACTGACAATTCGTTTTTGTGGCATACTATTTATCAAATTTTCGTTCAGCGTCTGCGTTGAATGCAGACGAAATTTTGATAAAAACCAAATCAATCACCTGTTAGAAATGAAAAAACTTATTATCGCCGCCTTGGTGTCTTTCCTCTTTGTCGTGGCTTGTCAGAGGGTGCCATTTTCGGGTCGTAACCAGCTGATCCTGGTGAACAGCAAGGGGCCGACGACAGGAGAATTCGGGATTTGAAACAGCAAATGTCGAAAGCGGACAAGGTATATCAAGAATCAAAATGAAAAGAGCCCTTCGGCTACGCTCGTTATGCCACGACGAATAGTTTGATAAAAAAGGCTAATCCACCATGGATTGGCCTTTTTTATTGTTTACAAAGACTAGTTTTTCTAAACGAGTCGTTATTTTTGAAAAAAAACTACCACAGCCCCATGAAAAAATCCGTTCCTTTCCTGCTTTCCTCCTTCCTCCTTTCCTCCACACTCATTTCCTGCGCTGTTCTCAAAAGCTCTCCTTACGTTCCACCCAATCAACGCAGCAAAACGGTGAGCCGGGCCAGGACACCCGCCCGCCCGACCGTAAAAAATGGTGTTTCCAGCAAACCCGTCAGCCGCCCGACAGGGCCTTACGCTCAGCACGTGACCGAAGTCATTAAAGGCGCGCGGAACTATACCGGAACACCTTACCTGATGGGTGGAAACGACAATCTGGGCATCGACTGCTCAGGGTTGATTTGCACGGTTTATAACAATTTGGGCTTTAAAGTACCCCGTATTTCATGGCAACAGGCCGAGTTTGGCCGCAATGTCGATCGTGTAGAAGACATCAAACCCGGCGACTGGATTTTCTTCGTACCAGAATCCGGTGAGGAAGGCTACGTGTCGCACGCGGGCATCGTGACCGAGGTGCGGGGAAAAAGCGACATTCGGTTTATCCATGCCTCCTCGTCACGAGGCGTGATCGAAGACAACCTTTATTCCAAGTACTTTAAGAATCGATTTGTGAAGGCGTTGCGGCCATTTTGATCTGTCTTTTCCTTTCTCAACCGCAGTATTTTGGGAGAATACCCCCAACCGCCCTGAAATGTTGCAGGCATGAGTTGTAATTTTATAAAGAAAGCGGGGATTAGGAAGATAATTTTGCGACGTAACGTTTCAAACAAATTATTCACCCAAAAATCCAAATATCATGACAAAGCAACAAATGGAAGATTGCATCAAGGCCTGTCAGGAATGCGCCGTGGCCTGCGGCAACTGCATCGACGGCTGTCTTTCGGAAGACAATGTGAAGATGATGGCCCAGTGTATCCGCACCGACATCGACTGCATGAACATCTGCCACAGCACGGTGCAATTCATGTCGCTCGGTAGTCCATACGCCAAGCAAGCCTGCGAACTGTGCGCTACGATCTGCGAAGCCTGCGCCGAAGAATGCGAGAAGCACGCCGACATGCACGACCACTGCCGGAAGTGCGCCGAAGCCTGCCGCAAATGCGCTAAGGCATGCCGCGAAATGGCGGCAGCGTAGTCTCGCATACCGCAGCTTTGAGACGACATATCAAGAGCCGTAGCAAATTTGCTGCGGCTCTTGTTTTTGGGAGGAAAAATATACTTGTACTAAAAGACAACATCATCGCGCAGAATAGTAATGAAGCGAGTGGCAAGATATTTTATCTAACAAACCGAGCGGTAAGGCCCTGGTTTCACGAAAGCGTAACCATTCATTTTCTCATACAAAATTGACTTATGGAATTCAAAGGAAAAGTAGTAGTAGTTACCGGTGCCTCCGCCGGATTGGGCCGTGCCATTGTCCGAGAATTCGCCAGGCAGGGCGCTAACCTGGGCTTATTGGCCCGAGGAAAAGATGGGCTGGAGGGCGCAAAGAAAGAAGTGGAAGACTTCGGCGGCAAGGCGCTCGCCATCCCCACCGATGTATCGCAACCCGACCAGGTCGAAGCCGCTGCCGACCAAATCGAGCGCGAACTTGGACCCATCGACATTTGGGTCAACAACGCCATGATTAGCGTTTTCGGACCTTTCAAAAAACTGGAAATGAAAGATTTCAAGCAGGTGACGGAGGTCACTTACCTCGGGCAAGTGTACGGGACGCAGTCGGCACTGAAGCGGATGCTGCCACGCGACCGGGGCAATGTCATTCTGGTAGGTTCGGCGCTGGCGTACCGTGGCATCCCGTTGCAGTCCGCCTACTGCGGAGCCAAACACGGCATTCAGGGTTTCTTCGATTCGCTGAGGGCGGAGTTACTTCACGACAAAAGCAAGGTCAACCTCAGCATGGTACAACTACCCGCCATGAACACCACGCAGTTTGGTTTTGTAAAAAGCTACCTTCCCAACAAGCCACAACCAATGGGTACCATTTATCAACCCGAAGTAGCAGCACAAGCCATTGCCTACATTGCCAAAAATCCTCGCCGTGAAATGCGGGTAGGGTACCCGACGGTAGAGTCCATCATTGGAAACAAGATCGCTCCCGGCCTGCTGGATAAATTCTTGGGGTCCACAGGCTACGAAGGCCAGCAAACCGACGAACCGAAAGACCCCGATCGCAAGAACAACCTCTATGAACCGCTCCCCGGCGACCACGGGGCACACGGTACTTTCGACACCAATTCGTGGAGTTTTAGCCCCGAAACTTGGGCCACCACCCACAAACTGGCCACTTGGGGCACATTGATTTCGCTAGCGGCGGTAACTATTGGATTGATCGTCAGCCGTAAATAAACTTATTCCGAGCAGTAGCCCGCCTTCCGATTTTGGAGAAGTTGGATGGGCTTTATGAGATAAAGCACAAATTTCTTGGCTGTAAAATCGCAAAAAATGGGTGATCTAAGCTAGGTTTTCCAACAAGAAGCCCCGCCGTTGACAACGGCGGGGCTTCTTGTTGGAAAAGGGAAGGAGGATTACTTCTTACGTCCCTTCTTGCCTTTCATCTTGTCCATCATGCCCGAAGCGGCATCAGCCCCGGCGGGCAGCATGGCCTGCATTCCTTTGAGTCCGCTTTCGATCTGCGGTCCCATGAAGCTGAACGCGCTGTCGCCGGACGACTTGCCCATTGCGAGTGCCTTCTGCGCCAAGGGTACGGCTTCAGCAACTTTACCCATTTTAGCCAAAATCTGCGCCTTCAGCCAAACATTGCGGAAGGTTTCTTTCAAGCCAATGGCCTTATCAGCCATTGCAAGTGCCTGTGACAGATTCTTGCCTTTGGAGAGCATGTAACCCGCCGCGTTTTGCAGCGTGTTTGCATCTTCGGGCTTTTCCATCACAGCTTTGTTCATCGCGGCCATCGTGATGTCGGTCGTCATAACCTCAATGGGAACGGGTACGTTGACCGGGCCCCAACCGATGTTCATGTGGGCGGTGCTATCCGTTACGTCGGAGAAGCCAATGGTGAAAGATTCCATAAATTCGGGCGAAGAAGCGGGCATTGCCATCACGCGGATTGCGTCGCCGGACTCTTTGTAGCTGTTTTCGCTGGCTTTGGTGTCTTTGTTCAGAATCACCGTCCACTGACCACCCTGCGGAATGGAGAAGAGCGAGTACTTGCCCGCTGGTACTTTTTTGCCGCCAAACATAAAGTCGGTAGAAGCTTCCAGCGTAGTGGCGGCGTTGGCGCCCGTCCGCCAAGTACGTCCGTAGGAAACAACTGCGGTGCTATCGCCATAAATGGTGCGGCCCTTGGCTGACGGCCGGGAATAAGTTACAGTGAAGTCCGTCACGCCGACCGTTTGCATAATGCTGGCTGCGGGGCTAGGCTGCGGGGTGCGCTGCGCCAGTGCTGTTCCCATAATGGCTACGATCAGCGCAAATGACAAATAATACTTTTTCATAGAAATTGATTTTTGTGTATTGATGAACTGTTGAAATAAAGCGCAAAATTAGCCATTTATTGCTACAAACCCTACTTCCATGCCGCGCAAAGCCTTGCTCAAGATGTTGAATAACCACGTCCCCCGCGACGAAAACGAGTGGGCGATGTGGCTGCGTACCATTGAGTTTGTGGAAACCCATCCCGACTGCTTCGAGCGTACTTTAATGATTGGCCACATTACGGCTTCAGCTTGGGTAGTGTCACCCGATCGTTCGCGGGTACTGCTGATGCATCACCGCAAACTGAACCGCTGGTTTCAGCCGGGCGGCCACTGCGACGGCGACCCGGATGTTTTGCGCGTTGCGATGAGAGAAACCGAGGAGGAAACTGGCGTAAAGCCTCATCCCATAGAAAAAACAATTTTCGACATAGACGTGCATTCCATTCCTTCCCGCCCAAGTGAGCCCAGCCATTACCATTACGACATCCGTTTCTTGCTGGGAGCAAACCCAGAGGCAGAACCCGTCCGTAACGCCGAGTCAAAAGAGGTTCGCTGGGTTCCAATAGACGAGGTGGGATTGTACAATCCTTCCGAAAGTGTCCTGCGAATGCAGCGGAAGACGCTACCTAGTATTTGAGAAATTTCAACACCCGAACTCCCTGCGGCGTTGTGATCTTTACAAAATACAAACCCGACGCCAGCGTCGCGACTGGTAAGCGGAAATTGGCTTCGGTAACGGGCGTGGCAGAGGTTAAAACTACCCCCGCTGCGTTCAAAACTTGCGCTTCGGTGGCAGCAGGTACTTTGTTCTCACTAAAACGTAAGTACACTTCTTCTCGCGTAGGGTTGGGGTAAAGCGCTACACTAAGCAATGCACCGGGTTCCACGGCCAAAGGCGCGTACTCTCGGCGAACAATTTCCTCGGCCCGCTGGATGGTTGGGACGCCATAACCGAGTAAGACATCGGGATTGGCCGCCTGGTGTCCGGCTTGTTGAAGGACTTTTATCAACTGTTGAGCAGTCAGATACGGAAACTCTTGCCATAGTACCGCCGCCATACCCGCAACGAGCGGGGCAGAAAACGAAGTACCACTCCCGGAAGTAGCGAGCCCGGCAGAGTTACCAATAATAGTAGCGACTCCCTGCGCCGATACGTCGGGTTTGATCCGTCCGTCCGCCGTGGGACCGATTGAGCTGAAAGGGGCGTAGCTACGATTCGAGAAAGTAGCACCAATAGCCAGCACGGAATCTGCGTCGGCGGGTGGCGTGATGAACTTCCACGGGTCGTTGCCGGAGTTGCCCGCCGAACTGACGACCAAGATACCCTTGCGGGCGGCGTGGAGAGCGGCCTTAGTAATGAGGGCAGTCCGACCGTCCAGGTCGCTAATAGTGTAGTTGTACACCGGATTGTCAAACAGATTGTACCCCAGCGAACTGGAAATGATATCCACGCCCAGGCTATCGGCGCGTTCGGCAGCCAGTATCCAGGTAGCTTCTTCGTAGGGCGTCTCGCTGAAATCGTTTTCGGTGCGATAGAGCGCAAAACTTGCTTTGTAGGCCGCGCCCACCATCAGGCCCGGCTGCTCGGCTCCGATAATTGAGAGGCAGTTGAGTCCGTGCGGGTGATTGTCGTACACGCTG
>NZ_JBGSXF010000135.1:0-7144 GCF_041751555.1 Persicitalea sp.
CCGCAGCCGGAGGATTACCTCACATTGTCGGACTACTTCAAAATCAGTGTGGACAATCTGCTGAAAGTCGATTTGTCCCACCTGGGCGAGCTGCCGCTGCGGGAGCTGGAAGCGGGCAACGACCTGTACATGCGCGGCGGCAACCTTCGGGTGCTGGCCATCACGACCGACGCTGACAACCGCGAGAACGTCGAATTCGTGCCGATCAAGGCCAAGGCGGGCTACCGCGACGGCTACGCCGACCCGGAGTTCATCGCCAGCCTGCCGAAGCTCTCGCTGCCCGACCTGCCCGAGGGCCACACCTTCCGCATGTTCCCCATCGCGGGAGATTCGATGCTGCCCGTGCCCGACGGCAGCACGGTGTTGGGGCAGTACGTCGAGGACTGGACGGGCCTCAAGTCCGACACGCCCTGCGTGCTGGTGCTGCGGGGCGAGGGCGACTTCGTCTTCAAGCTGGTGACGGTGCTGCACGACCACCGCCTGCTGCTGCGCTCGCTCAACACGCTGTATGAATCCTACACGGTCGAGGGCGGGGAGGTGCTGGAAGTTTGGAAATTCTACTCCTTCCAGAGCCGGGAGATTCCGGCCACCGAGACGACGATGGACCAGCTTTTGAAGATGGTGCTGGTGCTGCAAAGGGAAATGAAGGAGATCAAGGGCAACACCGCACAGCCCGCGCTCGGCTAACCGAACTGATGGTGGATGAAATGCTCCCAAACCTGCTGGTCGGATTGCTGTATCCCAGCGAGTCGGACGAACCCGTGCACTTCCTTTCCGCCCCCTGGAAGCGGCCGGGGGAAACCTATGCCAGGGAGTTCGAGGAACTCTTCGGCCTGGAAGCCGCCGAGGAGGTGGCGGAGCTGGTACCGGAGCGTTTCTGGGCGTCTGTGACCATTGAGCAGGAATGGCACGGGGCTGAAGAAAGAGAAAGAACTGCCAGTTTTTCAGAGATCAGGCGCATTATGGAAGAGAATTTGAAACACATTCAGTATTTTGAGGTCGGGGAGGTCGAGGTCAGCCTGTACCTGGTCGGCCAATCGGAAAATAACATCATGGGAATCAAAACCACCGCCAATCGCACATGAAAATCAGAAATCCCATAACCCTCTTACTGCTGCCCTTCCTGCTGACGGGCTGCGTGAGAACAACAGTTGCCCCGCTCCCCGTGGCCGAAAGCCTCCACGTGAGCCTGGGCAATCCCACGTCAGCCAGGGCGGACACCACAGAGGCAGACAACTACCTCATTCTGAGGGATCAGTATGCGTTGAGCTGTAATCGGAGCCTGGGCCACGCCAACTGGGTGAGTTGGGAGCTTTCCTCCGAGTGGCTCGGCGACGCCAACCGCCAGGACGATTTCCGACCCGACCCGGATCTGCCTACGGGCTGGTACCGGGTCAGGCCCGACGACTACACGGGGTCGGGCTTCGACCGGGGCCACCTCTGCCCGTCAGCTTCCCGCACTGCTTCGGAGTCTGACAACTCTGCCACTTTTTTAATGTGTAACATGATTCCGCAAGCCCCCCAACTCAACCGGGAAGCCTGGGCGCGGCTGGAGGACTACTGCCGCTCTCTAGCGGTAAAGAATTATCGGCTGTTCATTGTGGCGGGTTCGTACGGGGTTGGAGGCAAGGGAAGTAAGGGGTTTGCCACGTCCATCAATGGCCGGGTTCACGTCCCCGGCCGCAACTACAAAGTGATCGTGGCCGTGGAAAATTCGGGGAGTGCAGCACAGATCGACGGGGAGACTCCGGTCATTGCGGTAGACTTCCCCAACGATGCCGACCTGGTGGACAACAAGAGCTGGAGCAGCTTCGTGACCACGCCGGGAGACATAGAGCGGGCGGCGGGGGTGACTTTTTTTACGTACCTGCCCGAGGAGGTTAGGAATAAATTGCGAGAAGTGCGCTTTGACCCCACCACGACGACTTTGGGTTACGGGGATGTTCGGTTTCAGGAATGAGTCTTCGTTAATCAGCCGGATTTGTCAATAGGTTGCGCCTATCCTCTCGAACTGTTACTTTTGACTTTCGGAATTTTTTGTGCTTATCAGCCAGCCCCAAATATGAATGACAGAACCATTCATCCCGATCCCGACTGCCAAAGAAACCAGCAGGAACTGCTCGATCTTCTGGATGGGGAACTCCGGGATATGATGGCCTACACGCACCGGGTGGGTAACGTGACATTTCACTACTATTCGTAACAGCAGGCAGACCCCACCGAGGAAGACTACAAGGATTGGCTCCTTGGATTGCCGAAGGAAATCGCCCAGATTCATTCCGTGAAGGGATATGAGGCTAATCGGGGAGTGCTCGGTCTGCGCCGCCACGCCGCCGAGCGTAACGACATCGAACTCGATGCCTACATAAGGGAGTCAGTGTCGGAAGCAGACTACCGGAAATGGTCGGACCCCAAGACCCGATCGGTTGAGGACAGCCATGCATCCGATATTGAAAAATGAATGTCTCCCGTTCGACCTCATCCTCTAACTCACTGTTATTAGAATCCAATATGGAAACCACGCTGATCGACCTAGATTGCATCTCTCTTTTCTTCAACAACAACAAGCAGGAGGACATCAAGTACCTTTCCGAAAGTGAGGAGTTCCGCCATTTTTGGCATACCAAACGCGCCGAATTGAGTCCTGATAACGAAATTGCCTGGTGGCTGGGGTTTACCCGCTACCTTGGCCACTAAACGAAATGCGCCGTTTTAGAACTGGCCCGCGCTTCTTAACTGAAGGAGGCTAAGAAAAGGCATAGGGAGGGCGATGAATCTTCCCGAATGGACGATTGGATGCGAAGGCAAATGTAATGAAGTCACCCATTACCCCCTATCCCACCCTTTTCTCTTCACCCTATAGTCGTGAACTGTACAACTCACTTTGGGCCAGTTGCGTCGAGGAATGGGTAAAGGGATATCTGGCGGCAATGGGCTTCTAAACATGTTTTCTTGTCGTAAATTTAGCAATGACTTGCGACAAGAAAACTTACAAAGTATGAACGAAAGTACAGAAAGCAAGGCCATCGAACCTAACCACCTATGACCATGCTCCCAATCAACCTGAATGACTTACTGGGGGCCAGAACGGTGGAGTCCAACCGCATCGAGTTCAAGGAAGGACGGAACCCCGACGCCATTTACCGCACTATCTGTGCCTTTGCCAACGATTTTGACAACACTGGCGGCGGGTACGTCGTCATTGGCGTGGCCGAGGAGCGGGGCCGCGCCCGGCGTCCGGTGATGGGGCTGACCACCGATGAGATTGCCAAAATTCAGCGCGAGATGATCGGCTTCGACAACCTGATCAGACCCGTGTACCATCCCCGCTTGTTTGTCGAGGAAACGGACGACAAGCAGATCATCGTGCTGTGGGTGCCGGGGAGTGCCAACCGCCCGCACGAAGTGCCGGAGAAAATAACCGATTCCCGCAAAACCTACCACAACTACCTGCGGCAGTACGCAAGTTCGGTCAAGGCCAGCCCCGCCCAGAAACAGGAACTCATCGCCCTAACCAATCAGGTGCCGTTTGATGATCGCCTCAACATACAGGCGTCGCTGGCCGATATTTCACTGCTTTGGATCAAGGAATACCTACGGGTGTCGCGAGCGCGGCTGTTCGAACAGGTGGACGCGCTCTCGACGGCGGCCCTACTCGATCAGATGGAACTTCTCAGCGGCCCGCCCGGACACCGTTTCCCGCGTAATGTGGCCCTAATGTTGTTTTGCGAAACGCCGGAAAAATTCTTCCCTTACACCTACATCGAACTGGTGGACTTCCAGCGCGGCGCGGGCAGCAAGACTTTCACCGAGCACACCTTTCGGGGGCCAGTGCAGCACCAGATCCGGCAGTTGATGGACAAGCTACGGACGCTGGCTTTGGTCGAGATGGTGATCAAGGTCGAGTATCAGTCCGAGTCGCTGCGGCCGTGGAGCTACCCCGTGCGGGCTGTGGAGGAGGCCATCGCCAACTGCATTTTCCACCGTGACTACCAGCGGCACGACCCGGTGCGGGTATTCCTGCACCCCGACCGCCTGATTTTTCAGAACGGTGGCGGGCCCGACCGCGCTATCCAGCCCGAGGATTTTGCGACGGGCCGGGTGCAGCCCAGGCACTACCGCAACCGTCGCTTGGGTAGTTTCTTGAAAGCCTTACAGCTTACGGAGGGTTATGCTACGGGTATTCAGCTTATTCTCAATGAAATGTCCGCTAACGGCTCGGCCCCACCCGTGTTCTCGATGGACGAAGAACGGACGTACTTTGCCGTGGAGTTTGAGATGCACCCAGCGTTTTCTGAAAATCTTACAGAGAGATTTCTCAAAGAAACGGAAAGCCGAGAACCGAGGAGTCCTATGGCGGAACATTTGAAGCGGACTTCTTTTCCGATTCCGCTGACCGAGAATGAAAGGAACGAGTTCCCTTCCCTGGTTTCTTCTTCGAGCCTTCCCAGCATTCGGATGTTGCGCAATTTGAGCGGTAAGCGACTGCGTAGCCGAAAAGAACTGTTGAAGGGTGCCAACCTTTCCAACCATACCGATAACGCGAAACGTCACTTTGAACCGCTACTTTCGGCTGATTTGCTCACTCTGACGGATCCAGAGTCCCCCCGCAGTCCCAGACAGAAATACTATTTGACAGAACATGGTGAACGCTTGGCTCAGTATCTATTTGAACAAAAAATTTCTGACGACGACTAAGTAGCGACCAAGTAAGCGATTAAGTAAATCCCTAAGTCAACCTTGAGTACAAGGATTGGAGAGGATGAAGACGGGCAGAAACGTGTGGGTCGGCAGCTTATTCCCGAACCTACGACCAAGTGGCGACCAAGTTGCGTACAATCTATTATTACGATTTTAGGACTATCGTTCAACAGGTTCTTTCGTTTACTTCGCTCAGGAACCTGCAAGTAACGGTTAGCCGAGATCCAGACAAAATAAAAGTGGCACAGTATGCTGCGCCACTTTTCGAACATTATTTAAAGACACTCAAAGGCTTTCATAAAACACCTTCGAGACGAACAGCCTGAAATCCGGGCATAAGGCAAACCAATCCTTACAGGCCATATCGAAGCGCATTTTGGGTACCAGTTCAATGTCGATCCCCTCTTCGGTTGGGGTAGTCAGAATTTGGGGGTGAAGAGCATCCTGACCGTAGCGGTCGAGAATTTGTTGTAGTTGGGGACATTTAGTTTTGAGATTTTTTAAAGGGGATTGTTTGGTTGATTTCATCGGTTAGGTTTTCCATTCAACATATCATACGCACACACCTGAAACCGATCCGCCCAGATTACCCAACTAAACGGATAGAGTTTTACGGTCGGCCAAAATTAGCGGGAATCATCGGGCGGGTCAATACGTACTTAGTCTTATTTTTGATGAGCGGCAACTAAAAAAGGGGAGGGATCGCATACGTAAAAAAACGTACATAGCCTGAAAACGGCCATTCTAGTGGTTCTGCATGATTTTATGAAGCAGCTCGACCTTGTTGGTGGCTGCGGCCTTTTGGAAAATATTTTCGACGTGCTTCTTGACTGTCCGCTCGACAATGTGCAATTCTTCGGTGGTTTCCTTAAACATTTTTCCTAGCCTTACCAGCCGAACCACCTGCTTCTCCCGTGTGGTTAGTTTAAATAGGGACATATTGATCTCGAAGATGTGGATGTTCTTCTCGATTTCGCTGACGATACCGTTAAGGGGTGGCTCGGTTTCAAGATTTTCCATCACGGTCCGTCCTGGCTTGGAGAATGGAGCGACGAATGAACAGAATGGTTAGGATGGTGAACCCAAGATTGGTAATAATCGCCTCAGTGACCTGATCAATGCCTGGGAAGAAAGCTATGGCCACGAACGGGACAACCGAAAAGTACATCCCAATCACTTCCAAATACTCCCGATTTTCTATCTCCTTCTCAAAAGCTTTTCGGATGGCTCTGAACATGACGTATGCCAGTACTAAACTGTACCCTGCCGGGATAATCAGGCCTTGGGCGCTGGCGCTGTCAATGATACCTGAAAGCAGATATTCCGTAGTAAATATCAGGGTAAAAGGGACATAAAGGAACAAAACCACTCCGTAGGTTGCATGAAATCGCAGACCGCTCAGATTATAGGATCGGTAAAAATAATAGGGAAAATAGCTGGCCAAGATGAATCCGTCAGCGTAAGGGGTTTGCCTATAAAAAATTTAAGCCCAGCAAACTATATTGCAATTTTGATTCAAACGAATCAATCATCGCCCCACGGCGCGGATGGATTTTTGATACATCATCGGGGTGAGTGGCTCTTTACTCATTGACTCTTCAATTTCCTTTGAACATGCAACCGTCTCGGTCTCGTGATTTTTTACCGAACCTTGACTGTTACTTTCGCCTTCTGGCTTCAAGCTATCGGTCAAGCGTCTTTCAACTTCAGCAAGACTGGTTTTGAACTCTCTCAGCTTTGCATCTTTCGGCCACGGTTTGTTTTGTGCTTCCGAGGCAATCTTTATATCACGCGCCAATTCCTCCTGCCTTTCCTGCTGCTGCTTTAACAATTTGGCAATTTGTTCGCTCGAAGTGGCTTTGTTCACGTACTCCCCGGCGGTTCTGATTTTTTCTGAGTTGAGGTAGCCGTTATTGTGGCGGTATAGGATTCCATTGGGCGACCGTACCTCCCATTTATGCTGCGTGTGACCATCGAACCTGAACGTGTCCACCGAAAGTTCGAAGCCTCTGAAATCAGCGACTTTCGTGATTCCAACTACGCGCTTTTGCTGGGCTGTCAGCATCGATACACCCAAATCTTCTATTTTTCCTTCCTCCACCAGAGGAGCGTTTTCCTTACCATCGCCATACAATAGTTTTTGGTCTGCCTTGATTTTTTCCAGCACCTCCCCTACCCTATCGAGAGATTTTTCCAACACGGAATAAGATCGGCGCTGGGAGGCCATGTCTTTGTTAAAAATTGTCTTCTCTGACTCCAGACTGGCGATTTGCTTTTCGATTTTGGCCTTTTCCAGCAAATCCTTATTGCCCGAGAGTAGGGCGACGTACTCGGCGTAATTCATCCCGTTGGTTTCGTCCATCCCTCCCTCGTCGATGCGTCTTACTGAAAGGTTCTGATTTTTGATCTGAGAGATAAACAGGGCCTTGTTTTGGAGCAGGTT
>NZ_JBGSXF010000136.1:0-10307 GCF_041751555.1 Persicitalea sp.
CGGGGTCGCCGTCGTACGGGGATTCTACGATATCCACCCCGGCGGCCGCGATTGCCAGGTCGTAGGTGTCGGTGGCGTTGCACATGGCGAACATAAATCCGCCGCCCGCAACAAACTCCTGGATTTTACTGACGACTGCCATTTTCATGCTAGAAACCTTCGCGAAACCGAATTTTTCGGCGATCTGTTCTGATTCGCGTTTCTGTTCGCGGTACCAGGGATAATCTTTAAAGGAATAAAACTTACCGTACTGTCCCGTAAAATCCTCATGGTGCAGGTGGAGCCAATCGTATTCGGGTAGCTTACCGTTGAGAACCTCCTCATCAAAAACTACGTCATAGGGTATTTCGGCGTAAGTAAGGACCATCGTTACAGCATCGTCCCAGGGCTGTTTTGATTTAGGGGAATAAACGGCGATTTTCGGAGGTTTTTGCAATTTGACCGCGTCCATATTGGCGTCGGGCGAAGAAATCTCATTAAGAATCTGGGCAGCATTACCTTCGGAAATTACCTCGAAGCTCACACCGCGAATCGTCATTTCGGTGGCGAATTTCTGGGTGTAGGTGACCAGGAAACTACCCCCGCGATAGTTGAGTAGCCAATCGATTTCGGTGTTATATGCTTTCAACACCCAAAAGGCTACACCGTAAGCTTTCAGGTGATTTTTTTGGCTGTCGTCCATCGGAATTAAGAGCCGATTGGCCATTGAATGAGTGGATATGGCCCAAAAAATGATAAGCGGAATAAACAGCCGTACCATCGGCTTGATTCTGTGAAGCATCCTGTGCAGATTTACCCTATTGAATTGATTGTTAGTTTCCATAACGAATTTAGTGCAAATATTGTGCAAATAGTAGCCCGAGCTAAATGAATATCCTAGAAAACTTCCTTGAAGGACTTCGGTCCATCCAATCCAACATGCTCCGCACCGTGCTGACAGCACTTATCATCGCCATCGGGATTACCTCTTTGGTCGGCATCCTGACGGCAATCGACGGTATTAAGAGTTCTGTTGAAAGTAGCTTTGCCGATTTGGGGGCTAATACCTTCGATGTCAGCAACTATTCTAGTAATAATAGGCGCTCGGGCGGACGAAAGATGAAGAAATATGAAGACATCGATTATCGAGAAGCTTCGCTTTTTTCCGCCAAATTCAAAGAAGACTTTGGTGGAAAAGTATCACTCTCTTCCGGCATTGGCGGGGCAATTCAGGTAAAGTACTTATCGGAGAAAACAAATCCCAACGTCAGCATTAATGGCGTGGATGAAGATTTTTTATCCATCAAGGGCTACTTTATTGACAAAGGCCGTAACTTCTCAAAAAACGATCTTGAGAATTCGCTGAACGTGGCCATCGTAGGGCAAGAAGTTATCAGAACCTTATTTCCTCGAGAAGACCCGATGAACAAGATCATAAGTTTCATGGGCGGGCAGTTCAAGATTATTGGTGTGTTACAGAAGAAGGGTTCGCTGGGTGGCGGTACCGGAGCCGATCGTCTGATATTAGTACCTTTGGAGACGGGAAGGGCTTTGGCCGCCAACCGCGCCCTTACTTTTCAGATTACTGCCTCTGCCCCAGATGTAGAAGATAGCGAATACATTATCGAAGAGGCTCGCGGTCTGATGCGCCGGATTAGGGGTGATGAGCTGGGTAAACCCGATTCGTTCGAGATCGAGCGGGCTGATGCCCTGTCGAAGGATTTTGTGGACATTATAGGATACCTTAGAATCGGTGGCTTTGGTATCGGCATTATTACTTTGTTGGGAGCCTCGATTGCTTTGATGAATATAATGATGGTATCCGTCACCGAAAGAACGCGCGAGATCGGTATTCGAAAGTCGCTGGGCGCTACGCCAAGGGTAATCCGCTTTCAATTTCTAATGGAGGCCATTGTCATTTGCATCATGGGTGGCATAGCCGGGCTATTACTCGGAATTATGATCGGGAACATAATTTCTAATACCATAAGCACCGACAGCGTATTCATAGTCCCATGGTTTTGGATGTTCATGGGGATCATCGTTTGTATTTTTGTTGGCGTCATATCAGGTATTTACCCCGCAATTAAAGCCTCGCGGCTGGATCCGATCGAAGCACTGCGTTACGAATAGACAAATATTTTACAGCAGTTGCTTGGGAAATGTGGGTTTCTGCCTATTTTTGCCCTCCCAAAGCGCAGGCAATTGGCCCGGATGGCGGAATTGGTAGACGCGTTGGTCTCAAACACCAATGGGGTTACACCCGTGCCGGTTCGACTCCGGCTCCGGGTACCGGGACGAATCCCCGAGCATTACGCTCGGGGATTTTTGTTTGCTCACCTTGCATCCGACATACAAGGTATCCTGATATTTTCGTCCAGTCTTCCTTTAAAACTACCCAGCTCGACTTTCCAGATGACACTCTTAAAAGTAAAATCCCTCCACAAAAAATTTGATGATAAAACCGTCCTTTCGGATATCAACCTGGATTTAAAAAAAAGTGAGTGGGTGGGTATCATCGGCGAGAGTGGTTCCGGCAAAAGTACTTTGCTCAATATTTTGGGCCGCTTCATCGACGCTGACGAAGGAAAAGTTTTCCTGAACAACCAGGAAATGCCTTTGGTCAAAACTCAACTCATGAAAGGCTCCGAAGGTATTAAATTAGTTCATCAGGAATATGAGCTTTTTCCCAACCAAACTGTGCGGGAAAATATAGCGTACGCACTGCGCTTCTATGAGCCGAAGTACCGTGAGGGAAAAGTGGAGGAGCTTCTCCAGCTTACGCGGCTGCATGAAGTTCAAGGTCGAAAAGCCAAACTTCTTTCCGGCGGGGAAAAGCAACGCACCGCTCTGGCTCAGGCACTAGCCGAAGTACCTGAACTACTATTGCTTGACGAGCCTTTCGCCCACCTCGACCAAAAAAACAAGCAAACTTTGGCTGACGCTATTGAAGATTTGAAAAGTACCCACCGACTCACTTGCCTGTTCGTGACGCATGATGCTGGTGAGGCACTCGCCTGGGCCGATCGAATCATGATTTTGAGAGAGGGAGAAATGATACAAGAAGGCAGCCCAGAGGAAGTGTATCAAAAGCCGGTCAACTTATACGTGGCACAGCTGACCGGACATGTTAATTTGTTCGCAACGGAGAAGGCAGGGGAGTGGCAAATGGTTCGGCCCAATTATTTGCGCGTGGTGAAAACAGAGGAAAGGGCACGTTGGAAGGCAGTGATCACCAAAATACGATTTAAAGGCACACATTATGAGTACTTTTGCCGAACTAGCGACGGAGAATACCTTACATTTTATCGGAGCAGAAGAGACAGTAAAGTAGGTGAGGGGGTGTTTTTAGCTTGCGGCAGAAAACATATCAAAAGCATCTCCAATTAGCTGTCCGAGGTGTTTTTATGATTTTGGATTGGTTGGGGCAAATTGGCTTAGGGAATATCAAATATGTTGTCTTCAATTTCACTGCATCACATTGTATCCTGACGTTTCCGGTCGATAAATGTGAACATCTATTACCGCCTTGGGCCTAGCAAGGTACTCACGGATTAAAGTCCGTAAGGAATACCCCGCCGGAACATCCTGTGCTGCGAAAGAAATAGCGTTAATCCCTTCTTTTTGAGCGATATACAAGGCTCTGGCATTATGGAAGTCCTGCGAAACGATGGTAATGTGATCCTGCTTGAAGATATTTTTGCAGCGGATGATGGAATCGAACGTGCGGTAGCCTGCGTAGTCGAGCAGTAAAGCGGATTTGGGAATACCCAGTTTGAGCATTGCCTGTTCCATATCCTGCGGTTCATTGTAGTACTTCGAGTCATTGTTGCCACTGAGGATCAGCGATTTTACCTTACCTTCGTTAAAGAGGCGGGCAGCGGCTTCCATACGGTACTTGAAGTAAAGATTCTCCTCTCCATCCGAAGTAGCTTTGCTGGTTCCCAGCACTAACCCCACTTGATTAGTCGGCAGGCTGTCAACCACGAAGTAGCTGTTAGGGCGAGTGCTGACGACTACCCATACATTGCAAAGTAAAATGAATACGATTCCAGCAAAAGTGATTGAAATCAGGATTTTAATGATTCGTTTTACCCGCATGATATCTTGGTTCCCACTTATTCAAACATTCCCAACTGACTCTTCCCATTGGCCGATGCACCGATTTGCCTAACGTTAGGGATAGAGATTTTTTCCGCTGGGGTAGAGCCATTGTCAGGTTCCGACGTTTCTTCTTCTTCCTCACCATCATCAACCGGTATCGGCTCGAGCCAGTGAATTTTAGTGACCTTGTCAGCGGTCAGTTTGTTGCCAATCGCCTTCCAGCCGCGCACATCCACAGCCTCTTCAGCAACAATCTCTTCTGTTTCAACCGATTTTTTGGTGGATTCTTGCGAAGAAAGCTCCAGACGAGGTCGTTTCTCCAGCGTCGTAAGCAGTAGTTTGCTACCTCGCGCGTCGCTTATGAAGCCAAATTTCTTGTCAACGGTCGTAGTTTCAACTTGAAAACGCTTGATGAAGTGCGCCTTAGTACCTGCATCGTAATATACCGCTGTAACGGTGCGATCAGGATCGAACTTAGCTACTAGCAGTACTTCGCGCGGCTCGTAATGGTTGGTCAGATCGAAATTGGTCAATTCGTAGGAACCTTCTTTGTAAATAACCAGCACCGTATCGTCGGAATCGAAGTTTCCCAGGAAAAGGCCCCTCTCGTCACGATTGAGACGGCCGATCGTGGGATCGTACCAAATGTCCACACCGCCGAGCGTCGAGCCGCCCGCTTGTTTGAGCGTAATCTTCCGGACGGGGTACTTGGTGAGAATGTTACCGTTGGCATTGCGGTTTTTAATCAAAAGATCGGCGTAATTGAAGTCGAACTGTTTTACCTTGGCTTTGCATTGCGCGGTAAGGTTGATCGTAATGATCTCCGCTTCGCCATTATCGTTGGCGGTAAAGTACGTCACTTTTGAACGGGGCGTCCCCTGAGTCAGATCATACTCACGGTCGCGTGTAACGGCCGTGACTTGAAAGCGCTTGATGTAAGAAACACCGGATTTACCTTCCAGATAAACCATATTATACACCTTCCGCTCGTCGCCTTTGACGAAGACCGAGACGTAAATAATATCTTTACCGACAAAGACCTTATCCTGAATCTTCGTGACAGTACAAACCCCATCTTTGCGGAAAACGATGATATCGTCGATGTCGGAGCAGTCCATGACGTACTCGTCCTTTTTCAGTCCGTAACCGATAAAGCCGTCGGCGCGGTTTACGTACAGCTTTTGGTTGTTAGCCGCTACTACATTGGCCGAAATTTGCTGGAATGCCCGGAGTACCGTCTTCCGCTCGCGACCTTTGCCAAATCTTTTGAGCAGGTCTTTAAAGTAGTCGATCGCAAAACGGACGAGATTAGCCAGGTTGTCTTCGGTTTCGGCCAACTCCTGCTGCCATTTCTTCATCAACTCATCAGCTTTGAAACCATCGTATTTCGAGATACGCTTGATGCGGATTTCGGTCAGATTGACGATGTCATCCTCAGTAATTTCGCGATAGAATTGATCTTTAAATGGTTCCAACCCCTTGTCGATACGCTTGATGACGTCCTCAAATGTTTCGGCTTCCTCGATGTCGCGATAAATCCGGTTCTCAATAAATATTTTTTCAAGGGATCCGTAAAGGATTTTTTCCAGTAGATTGGCTTTTTTAATTTCTAATTCTTGCCGCAGCAAATCCACGGTCTTCTCGGTGTTGTAACGCAGAATTTCTGTTACACCCAGAAAATGGGGTTTATCACCGACAATAACACAGGCATTGGGCGAAATCGACACCTCGCAATCGGTGAAAGCGTACAGCGCGTCCATCGTAATGTCGGGTGACACGCCGGGTGCCAGGTGAATCTGAATCTCTACGTCGGCGGCGGTATTATCCACCACTTTCTTTACCTTGATCTTGCCGCTGTCATTAGCCTTAATGATAGAGTCGATTATGGAAGTCGTTGTGGTACCGTAGGGTATGTCCTTCACAACCAGCATCTTCTTGTCCTCTTCTTCAAGCCTGGCCCGCACTCTGATTTTGCCGCCGCGCTCGCCGTCGTTATAGTTCGTCACGTCCACGTAGCCGCCCGTCTGGAAATCAGGGTATATCTCGACCTTTTTATCTTTCAAAATATTGATGGAGGCCTCGATCAGCTCACAAAAGTTGTGGGGCATAATCTTGGTGGAAAGCCCCACTGCGATACCTTCCACACCCTGCGCCAGCAGAAGCGGAAATTTCACGGGTAGTGTAATCGGTTCGCGCTTCCTGCCATCGTAAGAGAGTTGCCAAACGGTAGTGTCGCCGTTGAAAGCTACCTCTTTGGCAAATTTTGAGAGTCGTACTTCAATGTAGCGTGGCGCGGCGGCGCTATCGCCCGTGCGGACATCGCCCCAGTTGCCCTGAGTGTCGAAAAGTAGCTCTTTCTGACCGAGGTTGACTATGGCATCATTGATAGAGGCGTCACCGTGCGGGTGATACTGCATAGTGGAGCCGATGACGTTGGCGACTTTATTAAATCGGCCGTCGTCCATTTCGTTAAGCGCGTGCATAATGCGCCGCTGCACGGGTTTCAGGCCGTCTTCGGTGGCGGGAACGGCCCTCTCCAGAATTACATAGGAAGCGTATTCAAGGAACCAGTTTTCATATAAGCCTGAAATTGGCGTTTTTTCGAGTAGTTCGCCGTCTTCTTGGGGAATATTTTCGAGGTTTTCGGTATTTTCTTCCATGTAAGGGAGAAGGGAATTAAGGATTTGGGTGGGGGAGGGTAAAAATACGAAAAATTTAAGAGAAAATGGCTTCTGCGTTCAGCATTCTTCGTTTTTGGATATCTTGGATTAATGATTCACACCTGGTCACGATATGGCCAAGCGCTGAATATCTGACAAAGAAGAAATTTGAACTAGGATCCGAGAATATCTAACAATTCGCTAATCATCATTGCGGTTGCACCCCACACTTTGTAGTTCTGAACAAGATAATGGGGGGCTTGAATGTAATTCTCTGCCACCTTAATTTCGCTGCTGCCGATAATGGATTTGTCCTCGATTTCACGCAGAGGTACTTCCAGTACTTTTTCGACCTCGCGTGGGTCAGGAAAAAAATCGGGGCGGTAGGGGATATGAGCTACTACGGGCAGCACGAAGAAATTGCTCGGTGGAATGAAAATTTCACTAAGTACACCCTCCACTTGCACATCGGTCAGCCGGAGGCCGATTTCTTCCTGTGCCTCCCGCTTGGCGGTGCGGATCAAGTTTTCATCGGTCGGCTCGAATCGCCCACCGGGGAATGCCATTTGGCCAGAGTGCACACCGTCGTAGGCCGGACGTAAGATCAACGGTACATAAATCTCTCCCTTGTGCGGATAAAAAAGTACAAGTACAGCGCTCTTCCGGGTTCGGGCGTTAGGGCGAGCTTTCAGCCGTAATTCCGAGTTGGTTAGCATACGGGCGTGGGCCAACTGACCAGGCAAAGGCCTTTCAAACTTTTTCTGCAAACTAGTTACGAAGTCTTCAAAATAGGGCTGTGGCATTATTGGTATGGGTTATTTCTTGCCATACTTCAACACTAATTGTTCGGCGCAGCGTTCACCATCCATCGCTGCCGACATGATACCGCCCGCGTAACCTGCTCCTTCGCCGCAAGGAAAGAGTCGCTGCACCTCAGGGTGTTCGCATGTTTTTGAATCGCGTGGTATTCTGACGGGCGACGAGGTGCGACTTTCCACACCAATGAGCTGGGCCTCAGCCGTAAGGTAGCCGCGCATCTTGCGGCCAAAATGTTGGAAAGCTTCTCGCAACGGTGCGCTAATATGGTCGGGTAGCACCTCGCGCATGTCCATCGACACGAGCCCGGGCTGATAAGAAGTATCACGTAGACTATTGGAAACCTTTCCTGCTACAAAATCGCTGACTATTTGTCCGGGTGCGGCTTGTCCGTTTCCCGCCAAACGGCAAGCAGTTTGTTCCACCTCACGCTGTAATTGAAGCCCTGCTAATGGGCCAAAGTCGGCGAATCTTTTGGTGTCTTCGGGTTGAATTGCTACCACGATTCCCGAGTTAGCGTAGCGAGAATCACGTCGTGAAGGGGACATGCCGTTGACGACCAACTCGCCGGGAGCCGTGGCGGCTGGAACAATAAAGCCTCCCGGACACATGCAAAACGAGAATACGCCACGCTGGACTCCTCCAAAATACGTCTGTGTTACCAAATTATAGGAAGCCGCCGGCAAATACGGTCCTCGGTCGGGCTGGCAGCGGTATTGAATGCGGTCGATGACGCGCTGCGGATGCTCGATTCTGACGCCCATCGCGAAAGGTTTTTCCTCGATGAGTACCCCGCGTTTTTGTAATAACTCAAAAATGTCTCGTGCCGAATGACCCGTTGCCAAGACCACACCTTCGCCGATGTGTTCCCGGCCATCAGCAGTAACTACACCTTTGATCTCATTATTTTCAAGCAGTAGGTCTTCTACGCGACAATCAAAATGAATTTCACCGCCCGCTGCCAAAATGGTCTCCCGCATTTTAGCGACAATTTTGGGTAGTTTGTTGGTGCCAATATGCGGATGGGCTTCTACCAAAATGTCCTCACTCGCGCCGTGGGCTACGAAAATTTCCAGAATTCTTCGAATGTTACCGCGTTTGTTGGACCGAGTATAAAGCTTGCCGTCAGAATAGGTACCCGCACCGCCTTCACCAAAACAGTAGTTGGAGTCGGGATTTACGATGTGGTGTTTGTTGATGGCCGCCAAGTCGCGTCTGCGCGCCCGTACATCCTTACCCCGCTCCAAGATGACTGGCTTAAAGCCAAGTTCGATCAATCGTAAGGCCGCAAAAGTCCCGGCGGGGCCACAGCCAATAACAATTACTTCTGAGCATTGAGAAACATTATTTACAGGTTTTTTATATTCGATAAAATCATTGGGTACTTCACCGTCAAATACCTCCACCTGCACGTTGACCTTGACCTGCTGGCCACGTGCGTCTATGGATTGTCGGGTTTTACGAAGGGTGATATTTTTCGCTGCGCTGATTCTCAGGTCAGCCAGAACATATTCCCGAAATTTATTTTCCTCCATCGCCACTTCGGGGGGAAGAATGTATTGTTTTGTACGAGACAAGTTTGATTATGAGCTATGAGTGATGAATTACTATTTCTGCCGCTAAGCTGTCATTTCGTATATCGGTAAGCCCACCAAATCAATAAGAGTTGAATGGGCAAGCGACCCCAGCGAAACCAGGGCGACATTTCCTGGAACTTAGCTCCATAAGCCATGTACAGGTTGGCAGGAAAAACGGCTATCAAAAGCAAAATTATTCCCCACGCTGCCCACATCCGGGTGGAGGGGATGAACAATAACATGCCCAAAACGATTTCTGCCAAACCGGAAGCCACCACCAAAAAATTGTGGAAAGGCAGGTAAGGTGGCATGATTGCCAAATAAAACTTCGGGCTTATAAAATGGTATATTCCCGCCAAAATATACAAGCTGCCCATAACATATAAAGACATAGGCGATCCAGGTTTTGTTTTTTAAATAAGTAAAACTCCAACACGAACCGTCGAACGGTTTTGACTGAAGTAAATTATGACTGACTTTTTCAACATTGACGAACTACTAAGCAAAGAAAATCGACTGATCAGAGAATCGGTGGCCGAATTTACGGATACCGAGATAAAACCAATTATCGACTCTTACGCCCAACGGGCTGCCTTCCCAGCGTACTTGGTGCATCGCTTTGGTGAATTAGGTATTTTGGGTGTGACGCTACCCGAGGAATACGGAGGTACGGGGGCAGATTACATCAGCTACGGATTGGTCTGTCAGGAGATCGAACGCGGCGATTCGGGTATGCGTTCGACGCTATCGGTACAAAACTCGCTGGTGATTTGGCCAATTTACACATTTGGGACCGGAGCGCAGAAGGAAAAGTACCTGCCAAAGCTAGCTTCGGGCGAGTATTTGGGTTGCTTCGGTCTGACCGAACCCGACCACGGCTCCAATCCGGCAGGAATGCAATCGCGCCTCACCGAAAGGGAGGGCGACCTCCTTTTGAATGGTTCCAAAACCTGGATTTCCAACGCCCCACTGGCCGATGTGGCGGTTGTTTGGGCGCGAAATCCGGCCGGAAGGGTACAGGGGATTATCCTCGAACGTGGAATGGAAGGCTTTTCTACGCCAGAAATTGCTAACAAATGGTCGCTGAGGGCGAGCACTACGGGCGAATTGGTATTCGACAACGTAAAAGTACCCGAGGAAAATCTACTTCCCGACGCCCTGGGCGTAGGAG
>NZ_JBGSXF010000137.1:0-7466 GCF_041751555.1 Persicitalea sp.
TACGGGAATGATACGAGTACCTTTTCTTTCAAAGTCCAGTTCCAACGTATCGGCCACTACATAGTTGACCTGTACATCGGGAAAATGCTCGGCCAGTTTGTCAGACAGGGAAATGGTATTGATGAAGTTGGCCTTGAGCGGGTTGGTCACTTTGTATTCCAAAGGTCGCTGAGCAAAACTCAGCCATGACTTGCGCAGCAAGTTCCAACCGTTGCCGGACACACTTATTGAAACCGTTTTGGGCAAAGGTTCCAACGGAATGTATTCTGCTTCGTCGTAGTCGAAGTGAATAGGGTAGTCCAGCCGTAAGGAATAGTCGTCTTTGTTCAATGCGGTCATGAGCCAGAAAAAGGCAGCAGCCAGGAAGCAAACGGAGAAGACTTTCATGGAGTCAATTTTGAATGAGTGAATGATAGAGTATTGCTTTCGCCAGCTTACGCTTATTCTATCATTCACTCACTCTATCATTCTATCATTATCATTTGGTGCGGCTCACGGCAGATTTGTCAAAGGTCAGTTTTACACCTTTGTCCAAATCCAGCGTCACAGTAGTTTCATCCACCAGAAAAACTTTGCCGTGCATACCACCGATGGTCACAACTTCGTCACCCTTTTTGATACCAGCCAGCAGCTCCTTTTGCTCGCGGGCTTTTTTCTGCTGAGGACGGATCATGAAAAAGTAAAAAACTCCGATAATACCAACCCACATGACGACCTGGTAGATCATGGCTTGGTTACCATCGGACTGGGCTTGGGCGAGAATGACGTTTAACATTTATTTAATGGAGAGTTGAAAGTTAATAGTTGCTCTGCGACTGGTACGCCAGCCCGATACGCTTAGAGTGACAAAAATTGGAAACGGAAGCTAAATTCAGATAGATGAGGTCGAGTCGGCGGCTTCGGCTACCATACCCTGTATGCGGAGTTCGGAGTAGGCTGGTTCGGTATTGGCGTAAACCGTAATCGTCTTTACCTGCGGGCCAGGCTTTCCTTTGCTATTGAAACGCACCTGAATAGATGATTCCGCTCCGGGCGGGATCGGTTCACGCGGCCATTCGGGGATAGTGCAACCACAAGAAGCCGTTACATTATTGATAATCAACGGAAACTGACCGTCGTTTTTGAATTTAAAATCGTGTTCGACGATATCGCCTTCGTTAATGTTGCCAAATTGATAGGTCGAATCGCTCAGCAGCGTAATGACAGGAATCTTGCTATTTAAGTCATCACTACCCTTTTCGGCTTCGCCGCTTTTAGCGCCACACGCGGCCAAAAAGGCCGTTACCGAAAGGAAACAGAAAAGTTTGACAAGTGGGTTGATTTTCATAATAAAATGAGTTTTAGAGGCAAAATCAATTACTCTGACTCTTGATCTGCGCCATAAGCTTGTCAACGTCTTCCAGTAGACGCTCGGCTTTTTCGCGGGCATCGCTAACTACCTTTTCCCCTTCGGCTTTGGCCATACTTTCTGGAAAGTCAGCACTATCCACGAGATCGGCAATTAGTTTTTCGATCTGTTCCTTGTATTTAGATAGACGGAAGGTAAGACGGTCACGGGTAATTTCTCCCTTTTGAGGAGCGTATAAAATCCCCAGGAAAATGCCCGTGGCGCAGCCCGTTATGTAAAAAAATAAGTTGCTGGTTGCTTTGCTCATCAGTGGTTTCGTTGTTCTTTGTAGGTTGAGATTGTTTTTTTTACAAAAAAGTCTAAAAAAACGTGCCTATACGCAGCGTTTCTACTTGTTGTCGATCAATCCCCGGCCACTTTTTCTGATTACGCCCGATTCGCTTAGCCTTTTGGCGAGCCGATCCAGGTTTCCATTCACAAAACTACCACTTTTCAGGGTACTGTACCGCTTTGCGATCTCGATAAATTCGTTGATCGTCACTTTTACCGGAATACCGGGGAAATGAATCAGCTCGGCAAGGGCCGTTTTCATAATGATCATATCAAGCAGTGCTACCCGATCGGGGTCCCAGTTTTTGAGTTGTTCGAGAACGTAGCCCTGGTATTCCGCGTCGTTTTCGATGGCCTTCTTGAACAGTTCCTCGACGAAAAAACGGTCCTCGTCCCAGTCCTCGGTTAACTCCGCCAATTGTATTTTTCCGGTACCGGCCGACCGTAAGGTCTTGATCGCCATACTGCGAATAATATCGAAATGCTCTTCCCAATATAAGTCGCTTTGTTCAAAATGCTCAGTAGGAATTTCGTGTTTCAAGATAATATTTCGCAATACGTGCTGAGCCAGTTTCTGGTCTTCCTCCGGGGTGTGGGCGTCTTGCTGGCAGTAAGCGAGGTATTGCTCATCTTTACAAAGCGCCTCGCGGTACGTCTTGCGTACCACGCTCATATCGTTGCTCCAGGAAATTCCGCGCCGAATCACTTCGACCTCTAACTCTGCGTCGGCCCGCATAAGCCGCACTACCTCATTGTCGTTCAATCCCGATGCCGTCGGGAAAGGATTGTCGGGGTTACGAACGACACGTTCGCGATCAAGTTCGGCCTGATGCGCCAGTTCGAGCAGAAGCGCTAGCACACGCAAAAACTCGTCATAAATGCCCTCCGTTTCTTGCAAAACCCTTTTCACAACCAGCGGACGGTCGATGTTGTTTTGTTGTACAAAATTTTGGTAGGCACGTTGGGCCGTCTGAACTACCTCGCGCGGTACCTGATCGTCGGCGGCGGGTTGGCCGTTCTCAAGGTACTCGTCCAAAGTCAATAAAGCTAACCGCTTCAAACCTTCCAGCCTTTCCAGGTTCTGCGGCTCCATAGAGTTGAGATCGGGCAAGTAAGCAGCCGCAATTTCGTCTTTGGCTAAATGCAAATTCGCATCCGCTGAGATCCGGCTGGCATAAAGTGCCTGCACGGCCTTGGAACGTAGTAATCTTCGGTTGAGCATTTTATGAATTTATGAGTTTATGACAGGGCCGCCTGTGCGGTTTAAAGTTTATGACTTTCATACAGCAGTTTTTTGACTCCTGAACTCATAAACTCCTGAACTCATTGACTCCCCTTCGGGCTGCAAAATTAGACTTTTTCTACAACAATAGGAAGTTGGCGGCGGAATGAGTGGGACGAGGCTGCAACGTTTTGGGGGGGCGGCGTGTTAGAAGGCAAGCATAAAGCGAAAAACTACCTATTTTAGCCTCCGCACGTGAAAGCACTCGCGTATCTCAACAAGTACTTAATCAAATACAAGTGGTACCTCATTGGGGGGACACTATTTACAATTATCTCCAACCTTTTCGGCATCATCCCGGCGCAGCTCGTCCGCTATGCGCTGGATTTGGTGGGCGAAACGCTCGACATCTACTACCTTTTCGACGGCTCGGCCATTCAAGCCGATATGTACGAGGTGTTTACGAATACCATTTTGCTGTACGGCCTGTTGATACTGGCGATGGCGCTCCTGAAAGGTTTCTTCCTTTTTCTGGTGCGGCAGACGATCATCGTTATGTCGCGGCACATCGAGTACGACCTCAAAAACGATATTTACGAACATTATCAAACGCTCCCGATGAGCTTTTACCGTCAGCATAACACGGGAGATCTCATGGCGCGGGTGTCGGAAGATGTTAGCAAAGTCAGGATGTACGTCGGTCCGGCAATGATGTACGGAATCAATCTGGTTGTGCTCTTCATTTTGGTAATATCTTATATGGTATCGGTCAATGGTAAGCTGACTTTTTACGTCCTACTACCCTTGCCACTGCTTTCGGTGAGCATTTATGTGGTCAACAGTATCATCATGCGACGTTCGGAGGAAATCCAACGGCAGTTGTCGGCTATGTCCACCTACGTGCAGGAGGCTTTTTCGGGCATTCGGGTGATCAAGGCTTTCGTACAGGAAAAATATTCCTTCTTGAATTTTCAGAAAGAAACCGAAGATTTTAAGAATAAGTCGCTGAATCTGACCAAAGTCGATGCCCTGTTCTTTCCTATCATTATGCTGCTGGTCGGTCTAAGCAACGTGTTGGTAATCTATGTGGGCGGACAAGAAATCATCAATGGTAACCTCACGCCCGGCAACATTACGGAGTTCATTATTTATGTTAATATGCTTACCTGGCCCGTGATGGCGCTGGGTTGGACGACGAGTCAAATCCAGCGCGCGGCGGCCTCGCAGGCGCGCATCAATGAATACTTGGATATCAAGACCAATATAGTTTCGGAGAAAAATTTAAAACCCGAAATCGAAGGCGCGCTAAGGTTCGAAGACGTTAGTTTCCTCTATCCCGACTCGGGAATTCGGGCTTTGCAGCACTTTGATCTCGACGTAAAATCTGGCGAGAGCATTGCGATACTGGGAACCACGGGTTCGGGCAAAAGTACCCTTGCTAATCTTATCTGCCGTCTTTACGACCCAACCGAGGGAAAAATCTTCCTGGACGGGCTCCCGCTGCAAGATTACGACGTGCAGTACGTGCGTCGTCAAATGGGCTATGTGCCGCAGGACGTATTTCTCTTTTCCGACACCATTGCCAATAATGTGCAGTTCGGCACTGATGGGCTGCCGCAGGAAAAAATCGAGCAAGCCGTGCGCGATGCCGACCTCGCCGCCAACATCGAGGAGTTTCCACAAGGCTACGACACTCGTCTCGGCGAACGCGGCGTGACGCTTTCGGGCGGACAAAAGCAGCGCTTGTCCATTGCCCGCGCCATCGCCCGCGAACCGAAAATCCTGATTCTGGACGACTGCCTTTCGGCGGTAGATACCAATACTGAAAACATCATCCTCAACAATCTCAAACGCATCATGCAGGATCGCACCTCGGTGATTATCTCCCACCGTGTGTCGTCAGCCAAACTCGCCGACCGCATTGTAATGCTGGACGACGGCCACATCGTGCAACAAGGTACCCACGCGGAGTTGATTGAGAAAGATGGAGCTTACAAAGAATTGTACGAGAAGCAGTTGGTGGTGGAGGAAATTGAGTAACCTTCAATTATGATAGTGATCCAGTTTACGGCCATCCTGCAAAAATTTAAAGGAAAAGGCGAGAAGTCTGGCTGGATATTTCTTGAAATCCCAGTGGATGTCATCGAAGCACTGAACCCCGGCGCAAAGACTACTTTTCGGGTGAAGGGGAAGATAGACGATCTAAAAATCAAGCAAACTGCCCTGCTGCCAATAGGTGAAGGAATATTCATACTTCCGACCAACGCAGAAATGCGCCGAGCCATTCGCAAGCGCGAAGGGGACTCGGTGACTGTTGAATTTGAACGGGATGACTCCCCGCTTCAGCTCTCAGAAGACCTAATGATTTGCCTTACCGACGCCCCGGCAGCTTCGGAATTTTTCAATTCTTTATCCAAAAGCCACCAGAACTACTTCTCCAAGTGGATCGAAAGTGCCAAGACTACCGAAACTAAGGTCAAAAGAATAACCCAGGCCGTGCGAGGACTCGCCATGGGTCTGGGCTATGGGGAAACGATACGGTATTTTAAAGCGAAACAACTTACTGCCCCCCCACTTTGCGGCCCTTTTGGGTTTCGCTCTGGCGATTAACCTGGTTCAGCAGATCTTTACTTACAAAGAGCCTCGAACCCGTTCCGGCCGGAATGTCGAAGGTATTTCCGTTATAGCTGAACTTATTACCGTCCATCGTCTCGATATAGTATTGGTTGCCCTGCAGGATGAAGTGCATACCCTCCTTGTCCTTCTGGGTATCGTCGAAGGAGACATTGATTGAACCCGCCGTGTTGCTCATCACCACGCCCGGCGTAAAGGGGCGCACGTTGATGGTTTGCACCGTCTTACCGTTTTGGATGCTAATCTGTCCCTCGGCGTCCACGCTGATGTCGTTGGCGTTGGTGCCCTGGCGCTTGATCGTAATGGGCTTATCGTTATAGAACTGTACCTTAGAAAGTGATATACCCGCGCTTTCGAGCGTACCGCGCAGGTCCTCAGTAAAAACAGTAAAGTTAGTAAACGGTACTGTACTGGGGGCGCAGGCCGCCAAACATACCGATAGCAGAAGAATCAAGAATGGGGCTTTGGGTAATTTCATTTTTTCTGGGAAAAGTTTTGGTAGTGCAATATTACTTAAAATGCTTTTCAGATACCAACCGCTGGCTCAAAGGAGAGAGTCGGCTGTCAATCTGTCAGCGGGGACGATTTTTTTGGTAATGGAACGCAATTTTCGGGTGGCTAGTATTAGCAAGAAATTCATTTACCCAAAACAAAAACCAAGTAATTACAAATAATATGGAAGCAGTAGCACCAGAAAAGGGAACCCTCAGTATTCATACCGAGAACATTTTCCCGATCATCAAGAAATTCCTCTACTCCGACCACGAGATATTTTTGCGGGAATTGGTTTCCAACGCTGTGGACGCCACCCAAAAAGTAAAGCAGTTGAGCGCCTACGGCGAATTCGACGGTGAACTGGGCGAACTGAAAGTGAGTGTCAAGCTTGACAAGGAAGCCAAGACCATCACCGTCAGCGACCGGGGCATTGGCATGACCGCCGAGGAAATCAAGAAGTACATCAACCAGATTGCCTTCTCCGGGGCCACCGAATTTGTCGAAAAATACAAGGACAAAGAGGGCGGCAAAGAAAACATCATCGGCCACTTTGGCCTGGGTTTCTACTCGGCTTACATGGTAGCGTCGAAAGTTGAGATCGTCACGCTGTCCTATAAAGAAGACGCCGAGGCCGTGCGCTGGGAGTGTGACGGTTCTACTGAATTCGAGATCAGCCCCGCCGAACGGACGGAGCGCGGCTCGGACATCATCTTGCACATTGCCCCTGATTCGGAAGAGTTCCTCGACGAAAATCGTCTGCGTGGTATCCTAGAAAAGTACGGTCAGTTCCTGCCCGTTGAAATTGAGTTTGAGGACAAGGTCATCAATAATCCGAACCCGATCTGGACCAAGAATCCAGCGGATCTGTCAGACGAAGACTACCTGGCATTTTACAAGGAACTCTATCCATACAGCGAAGATCCGCTGTTCTGGATTCACCTGAACGTGGACTACCCCTTCAACCTGACGGGGGTACTTTACTTCCCGAAGTTGAAGAATGATTTCCAGATGCAGCGCGAGAAAATCAAGCTGTACAGCCGTCAGGTGTTTATTACCGACGAGGTGAAAGACATCGTCCCCGATTTCCTGCAACTATTGCACGGCGTCATCGACTCGCCCGACATTCCGCTGAACGTGTCGCGCAGCTACCTGCAGGCCGACGGAAACGTCAAGAAGATCAATGGCTACATTACCCGAAAAGTAGCCGACAAACTCGCCGAAATTTTCAAGAACGACCGTGAGGGATTTGAGAAGAAGTTTGACGACATCGGCCTGTTCGTAAAGTACGGAGTCATCAGCGACGATAAGTTTTACGAGAAGGCCAAAGATTTTTGTTTGTTGAAAAATACCGAAGGCAAGTACTTCACCTTCGACGAGTACCGCGAGACGGTCAAGGACAACCAAACCGACAAGAACGACACGCAGGTGTGGCTTTAC
>NZ_JBGSXF010000138.1:0-9283 GCF_041751555.1 Persicitalea sp.
ATTTTCAATATGGGCGTCCAGACCGTCATGTACGTTGCGACTATTTTTGGTGCCAATGAGCTGAAACTACCCGCCCAGAGCCTGATTATCACGGTGTTGGTGATTCAAATTGTCGGGATAGTTGGGTCATATGTTTTCTCCTATCTCTCGTCGAAACTGGGCAATATTTACGCCTTGATGATTGGGGTGGCGATTTGGACAGGCATTTGCGTAGGTGCTTACTACATCACCCAAGCCAATGAGTTTTATGTATTGGCGGCTGTCGTAGGAATGGTAATGGGAGGAGTGCAGTCCCTTTCAAGAGCTACTTATTCGAAACTCATTCCCGAAGACACGCAGGACACGGCCTCCTATTTTAGCTTTTACGATGTGTGCGAAAAATCCTCGGTCGTATTGGGGACGCTGGTCTATGGTTTTGTGGAGCAAATGACGGGCAGTATGCGCAACAGCGTTTTGGCTTTAATGGTGATTTTTATTGCAGGGTTGCTGCTGCTTTCGCGTATACCTTCGCAAAAAGTATATCGCTACCGTTTGCAGAATCAGCCAAATTAGTATCTTTGTCCTCCACAAAGGATGTTAGCTCAGTTGGTTCAGAGCGCCGCCTTGACAGGGCGGAGGTCAGCGGTTCGAGCCCGCTACGTCCTACTTCATATTCTATATCCCCGTAAATTATTAATTTGCGGGGATTTTTTGTGAGTACCTAGTCGTCTCGTCCTTTTCTCTCAAATCCCTAGTCTTCGTTTTTCTTTTACGGTGTTTCTTGCCCCAATCAATTTTCGGACAAGCGATTCTCCTTTAAGTTTATATCTCGTAAACTACCCTTTATTTTTATGGGCGTCACATTCTGTCAGAATTACGGGATAATAATCTAAATATCGCTGTTCCCAAGTACCAACAAATTCACTTTTTCGAGCCAAATGCGTTGTCCTGCGCAAGACCAATGTGAATCACCTATGAGATAAGCGTTCTGCTTCATTTTCCTGAACTCGTTCATGACCCCAATGTTAGGTACCATAAGTTTAGGATGTCTGCTGATTCTGTCGATAATTCGGTTGTAAGTACCGTAGGTGGGCATAAGTACCGTGGCTTTATTAGGAATAATCGAAAACCAGACATCATCGAAACCTAATTTTTTTAAGTACTTTTTATTAAAATTGATTACTGCGACCAACGAGTCAATTTCGGTGTCCGATACGTAATTGTAGGAGGAATTTATTAAAGTACTATCGGTGTCTTCGTAGTAGGCCAGCGTACTGCCGTCGCCTGAGAGCGTCACTTTTGGATCGGTTCGGTCGAAAAATCGCTGATTGATCCAGCTCTTCATCTCTCTGAATTTCAGCATATGATCGAACTGAAAAAGAATGGTGTTCAATCGATCCTCTACTCCATCCGAGGCAAACATTCGGTCGAGCCGTTGCATAATGCGAGTATCGGACGGCAAAGTAATGAAGGTCGATGAATCAGGGAATATATTGGCGATGGGTGCGCCAAAATGCGGTCTGACATTTCGTTCGACCGATTCCAATAGAATGATATTGTGGAAAGTCGTATCTAGTTTGAAATGTAAGTTCTCCCCCCAATGTGCCCACGTATAGGTCGTTACCGCAAAGTCAGAGGAGTCGATACGTTGCTTTTCGGTAAAACTATCGCCAATAATATAGAGTGCAATCTTTTGCGTTGGCTTCGAAACTGGTAGTTCTGGGCATTCTGCTTTTGGATCCTTGAATTCTTCCAGATTGGCGAGACGGTACAAATCTCCATAGCGGTAATCGTCAGGAATAATCTCGTTTCTATACAGAGTAGCGAGAATCTCGTTGCTACATCCGGCCAGCCAGATCATCCCGAAAAAAAGCAATACCAGAACACGCACGACTTTCATAGATCAGCGAATCTTTATAGTCCAAGTCTTGTACTTTTCACCTTCATGGGCAAAAATGAACAGCTTATAGTAAGCCGCTTGATAGGATATCTTTACGGGCAAATCGGAGGAAATAGGTTTGTCGCCCAAACGACGGCCGGTCATGTCAAAAATCGAAGTATAGCCCCCCGAACTAATAGATATAAACCGATTGTCAACCCCAAAATAATGGTATTGTAATTTAGAATTTGGAGCAATGTTCTCAATTTCGAATAGCTCATTGCCTGCCTGATCAAAGATAGCGGCGCGAGTATTGGAAGCCCGTAAAAACAACCAATCCAGCGAATTGTAGTCAAAAAGTGTAGTGAATCGGGACGATGACTCCGGGCGATAGAGCTGTTTTCGCTCCAAAATATTTCCCGCGACATCCGCTCGTAGCAATTCGCCGTACGCACTCACACCCACCAGTTCGGGTTGGGCTGTATTGATGTTTTGCGTCCAGGCAAAGGCGCCTGCTATGCGCGTCAGCATATCGACCGGGAAGCCGGGCCGGATGGTACCGTCTTCTTTGATCAGATAGACCAGACCATTTTCCTGGGTTATGATTAGCGAGCGGCTACCCAATTGGTTGAGAGATACGATGGGTAGTTTCAGGCCGGAAAAATTTTTGAAACGGTTGATTTTGCGAGGCATTTTACCGGGATTCTCCCACAAGAATAAGTTTTCGGCGGCATCCACAACGACAAATCGGCTGCTCCCTTCTCCTCCGCCTTCGATTCGAACTACTTCTACAATTGGCTGGGTAGAAGGAATTCCGACCCTGATAGCTGTCACGATGCCGTTTTCATCCTCGTCAATAGCATACAGACTTTGGGGCGTGGCAAGCACTAGTTGCTGACGACCTATATTGAGGAAATCTACCCGTAACGGGGAAGCAACGACTGGCCCATCGAGCGTAGTGATTGGAAGTGCCTTGTCGTAGCTGGCGTCAGGCCTCAACAAGCGAAATTTTTCATCAACTAATAACAGCTGGGCAGCTCCTTCGTCTTGGTTTTGAGAGATAGCTATGAATGCGTCATTCCCCTCAACCCATTCTATTTCTCCGGCCAGGAAAGTACGATTCAGTACTTTACCAGAGGTTCTCCGCTTCTTGGGCAGAATAGTTAATTGCGGAATAATCCTGCGGCCATTTACCCTAGACTCGAAAACAATGGTTTCGATATTCTCTGAGAAAACACCGCCCATAGCTCGATTGCTGTTGATCTTGCGCAAACTTGCCACCATCGCTAACTGAGCGGGCGGCTGGCTGGAAATCAATACGCTATCCAGTTCTGGAGACTGCTGCCAGGTGATGCGATTCTCGTAGTCGGAGATATAATTGCGTAACCCTTGCGAGCTGTTGCTAAATACCAGATAGGGGGCAATATAAGTGATATATGCTCGCGGAAAACCCGAGAATAACGGGCCGTAGAGCGCGGACGGTAGTTCGGGAATTGGGATGGAAAACAGGTCGTAGCCTTGGTACTTGTCGATCGATACATTCGATTCGGTCGTCGCTAAACGGGCTAAGTTAGCGAGAATAGGGCGAAGTTTGTCGTAGTTGGCATACTCGATCATTGCCAGTTTGCCGTCGGTAATAGTGTTGTTGCCTTCGATCTGACAAAGAATCAGTTCCGAACCCACATTATTTATCAGCTCATCCCGCTGATTATCAATGTGATAGCGAAGTTTCTCCCACGCAGCGGAGGAGTAGTCGTCATGCCAATCCTGAAAGTTTTCTTTGAATTCCAGACTATCTCCGCTGGCTATCCGAAAGAACTGGGAAGTTTGCTGAGAAATGTAGTGGTGACGGCTAAACGCTTTGCCTACTTGTCCGTCGAGCCAGGCAGTCAGGTAGTTTTTAACCGTTTTTCCACCTGTCGACTCAAAAACAATCTTGAATTTGTCGGTGTCTGATAAGTGATAATCCTGAAACGTGGGCAAAAATTTGAAAAATTCGGAGAGGGCAGCCTGAGAATTGAGCAAACCAGATAGCAGCGTTTTCCAAATGGTATTCTTGATATAGATGCTAAGTCCGTAGGGTGAGTCGTTCGAATTTTGAAATTGATCCTTAAGTGCAAATTCGCTAACTGACTCCTTACTTCTACGCACTACATCTTCTATCAAATCACCGTATTGGCTAATAATTAGGTAGTTGTCCTTTATTATATATGAGCAAACGGGTTTGGAATTCAGGTCATTAATATCGGTGATGCTCACTCCTTGGTAGGAATGACTTAAGACCCGCACGTCTTGTCGATTAGGTTTCGACCACCAATCGACCTCCATCTCATTTGTTAATGGGACATAGAGGATGAGTCCGAAACCAGAAGAAGTTCGAGGATGGTACGAGAAGGTAAGAGTCTTTTGACGCAGGGTCCTTTCAAAGACTTGCTGATCGGGCGTGATCCAGAGCAGCAACGACAAGCTTCCCCCGGCTTCGTTTACCAGCGGAAATTGCTTGACATTGATAGCCGCCTCAGTAACGAGAAAGGTGGAGTCTTGTAAGCGTTCACTGGTGATGACCGCGCTGGCGTTGGCTGGGATATACCCCCAGGCTGCTCGTGATTGACTTCCATCCCTGAACAAAAAATAAGCAGCCACCGCCAAAACGGCGACAATCAGAATCGGTAGCGCGTATTTTTTTAGATTCAAAGGGGCAAGGACTTAAAGTGTTAAACCTCGTGACACACAAAGTCTTGAAAAATAAGGAGTATGTAGAATTGATAAGAGACTTCCACTCATCATTCCCGCAATGATTTCACTTTGTTATTCAACTCGATGCGGAAGCGGAGTAGTTCACGGAAACTACGGACGCAAACTTTCCACAAATTCCATTTCACAATAGAAACCTCTCCCGTCTCACGATCCTTATGTGTGATGGGAATGTCATAAAGTTTCTCGCCCGCCTTTTTGGCCATGACAGCCAGAAAAATGTTTGGGGCGAAAGGTGCGGGATCGGGTAGTTGCTGAAGGAGTTTTTTAAGGAAGTTTCCTTCAATCAAGCGAAATGGAATATTGCTGTCTAGTATATAGGTTCCGTAAACTGTTGAAATAGTACCACGAAGTACTCTGGTGATGAATAGTCTGACCGTTGCGTCGTGCCTTATTTCACGATAACCAAGAATGAATTTCGATTCATTCCGCTTTTCCCACAGTTTATCGAAGTCGTCCGTAACGAATTGGTCGTCACTGTCCGTTTGGAAAACATGCTGAGAGTTAAGCGCTACCGCTTTTTTATACCCATTGACCACCGCGTTCCCGTGTCCACCGTTGGGCTGGTTCACAACCGTGAGGCGTGGGTTCGTAGGTGCCATTTTATCCAGCAATTCCCCAGTTCGATCTTTGGAGCCGTCGTTGATGACGATGAGGGTCGTCTCATCATTCGGAAATTTGTTTTTCAGGAAATCCGTCCAGTTCGCCACGACTTTCTCAATGCAGTCGGCTTCGTTGTAGGCGGGCATTACAATGCTTAGTAACAAAACGTTAGGGAATATTGAATGGTGATTTACTAAATTTAAATGGGTCGCCCGTACAAATAAGAATAGGGAGTATTAAGTACCTTGTACTTGATTGATGGGGCAATCCGGAGATTTCATCTGAGAAACCCATTTCTCAGGATCAAAAAGCGATTGGCAAAAATACGGAAATTATTCCCTTATCTGGCGTATCGGTCTTTCAGGTTATTGATGGGTTTTTCAATGAATTGCCAGGATAAAGCGGCCAGGCCAGCAGTAAGCAAAAAGAAAAAAATCATTTGGAAAACCATGGTGCCTGCTAATTCAGGAGCCCAGCTTTGAAATTTGTTGAGCAGTCGTAGGGTAGGGTGGTTAGGCTGGGTATGAAAATGATTATAGACGAAGTTGTGGTACAAATACATCCCGTAGCTGATTTTGCCCAGATAATTACTTACTGGGTTTTCCAAGAACCACTTCATAAAACCTCCGAAACCCAGCACTGCCTTGCCGATCAGGAAGGCACAAAACACAGAACTAACAAAGCGGTCCACGACATCGTTGGCGATATTGTGCAGCTCCACTTGAGATTTTGACCAAACTACCACCAACACCCAGGCACCAAGACCGACTAATATCCAGATCGGATTAATAAAAATCTTGGTAAAAAGCTCCGGACGGCGTAGTTGTAGCCAGGCCATCAGGCCGCCCAGTCCGAATGAATCCAGACACATGGGCATTGAAACGTAGTTGACCATCCACTCGTAGCCCGCCAAATAAAAGTACAGTCGCAGGGCCACACTCAGGACAACCATTGACACCAGGCTAGTCACCAGCCACTTGCGCGGAACCAGGAAAATAAGAAATGGGAAAAATATATAAAACTGCTCCTCCACCGCCAGCGACCAAAAATGGTCAATCACGCCCATCCAATGCTGGTTGAAGGCAATGTAGATGTTCGTAGCGTACAGAAGGCACCAGCCAATCGTATCACGCACGGGTGGTACATTCAGAGCAAAGAGTATGGCGACAGTCAGGTAATAAATTGGAAAAATCCGTAAAGTTCTGCGGATGAAGAATTTACGCAGGTACTTACCCATTCCTCCTTCCTGGTCGATGTTTTTCTCCCGACTCACCATCAGAATGCGCGTGATGAGAAAACCACTCAACACGAAGAAAAGGGTTACGCCCAGCGGTCCGTAAGGAACCACATTGAACTCAGCCAGCCAGTGATCCACCAATACCAGTGCTACGGCCACAAAACGGAGGCCGTCCAACTGAATGAGGTATCCCGAATTTGTCGCGCGCGTTTTCACCAGTTCGTCCTAATTTTCTTCTCCGCAAGCTGCCGGGTAGTGATCGAATCTTTCCCCATCAGAATACCAACGTGATCGCCCTGCTTCCAGAGTATTCCGAATGCGTAACGTCCCTTATCGACTTTATAATAGGGAATATTACTGTAAAAGCCGGGGGCAAAATAGACTTGGTGAAGAAAAAGTTCTTTCCGATTTGTGTTCCGGCGGCGGTCGGCGGGAAAAAGGTAATACCTTTTGGCTGAGCTTAACACAAAATAAACCCCGCTGTCTTGTAACCGTTGACTGGTGTAATTGTCGTTGCGGATTTCGATGCCCTGCTCAGTTAACCGGACAGTGGTATTATTAAATAATTCCGTCAGTCCGGCGGTGTTTCCAGCGAAGGACTGACGAGATGCAGTTTGAATCAATGGTAACAGACTAACATAAAAAACGGGTGGAGCTTCTACGAGAGATCCGGCCAGCGTTGTGTCTTTGAAAGCGGTTAAGGAGTGATCGGTATAGGTCGAATTAAAGTGTTCAGTTGTCTGAAACTTCCGCAGATTGTAAGCATCGACCAAATGGAAATGATTACTGAAAACCATATACATGGCATTTAAAAAAACAATCCCGGATACGTAAGGCGACAAAAAGCTACCGCGAATGGGTATAACTATATAGAGATAAGCGACCAAGAGCAAAAGGAAGGAATATATCTTGTAACGACTTGTAAGCAATCCCTCCAATCCGAACCCCACGCGGGAATACACTACAATCGCGGCTGTCCCCAAAATGAAAAGGACGATTCCCAGACAGAACAAATCAGTTATTTTAGCAAAATCATAATCATAACGGTTCCTAATCAGGCTGAACAATGTTGCTGACCCGACGGAAATAGCCACGAGAAACATGATCGCTCCGAGAAAAAAGGCAGCTTGAGGATGGTTCTGTACAGGGAATGCCTCAGCAAAAGATCCCAGAAAATAAAAGTACCCTTTGACAAAACTACCCACGCCAAAATGTGTGTCCGGACTAGCGTGTGACCGTTGAAAGTCAAGAAAATATACCAGCAAGTACCCCGCACTTACCGCCAGCCAGACGATCAACCGCCGCCAGCGGGGGGCAAGCAGCAGCAACACCGCCCCAATGGGCAGCACTAAAAGGCCATTGCCACTGGTCAGACAAGCCAAAGCAGCCAGCAATAACGACAGGATGAAAAGGCCTCGCCGTCTAGAAACACAGCAGTAGAGCGCCCAAGCCGAAAGTACCACGACGCCGAAGTTCTGCACGGCAGCCATGCCCCAGTACATGTTTTCGTAATGGGAAAGTGTCAGCCAAACGAAGGGGACTGGAATTAAAGCGTAAAAAGGCTTTTTGTTTTTTACCAAAAGAATCCACCACAACCCGATTATCCCCAGTAAAGTAACATTCCCGTAGAGCATCAACCGCTTGAAATTGAGAGCTCCGTAGACTTTATAATCCAGCAACGCTACATAGCGCGTCACGGAGATCCGGTGTTCATTATGTTGCCGGAAAAGAGCCTGAATTTTACCTGAAAAATCGGGCGCTTGCAGGTACTCGACCAAAAAGGCTTTGAGGGCGTGGTCGTCCCATTTTGGGATATTGATAGCGTAGTAGTTCCAGACCCAGAAGAAAATCCCGATCGGGATCAGCAGCGTCAGGCTCACAAGAAGTTGGGAAGCCCGCTGGCTCATGCGCGCTGTAATAGGTTGAGGAGGGCGGCTTCGAGGCTCGCAGCATCGAGCAGCGAATTCTTTTGGTGGAATTGCTGGCTACCGTATTTGTGATCTGGATATCCTTGCGCCCGAAAACTCTGGAATGAATCGGGCCGGATGCCTTTTTCCAAAAGCTGTACTGATAATTGTTGCGCCAGACCCCCAGTACTCACATGTTCCTCAGCGACGATAATGCGTGAGGATTCATGCAAGATTTTTTGGATGTCTTGCGGCATTTCCAGCGGGAAAGTATTGGCGGCAACTATAGTAACTAAGTCATTTAACTCCTCATTTCCAATCACGGCACCCAACGCGTTGTTGGTGATCGGTCCTAACGTAATTACCGAAATTTCTGGGGCTTCGGGTTTATGGACTACCTTGAAAGAACCTGATTGATAGCTGTTTTCAGGAGTTAGTTTGCCCGCACCCAACCGAAGGTAAGCAGGGCGGGCCACGCTGGCAATTTGATTGACGACACTTTCTATTTCATCGGAGAAAGCTGGAACGTGTGCCGTGACATTCTGTAATCCAGTCAAACAAGCTAAGTCCTCTAGCGTATGGTGGCTACTGCCCATAATGCCGTAGCCGTAACCACCGCCGTTGGCCACCAAAAAAACGGGCAGATCATGAAAGCAAACATCGTTACGAAATTGCTCCAGACAACGATAAACCACGAAAGGCGCAATGCTGTAACAGAACACTTTATAGCCCTTGTACGCCATTCCAGCCGCGACGCCTACCATGTTTTGTTCGGCCACACCCGCATTAATAAAGCGATTGCCCAGCGTATCTCGCAGGTTCTCGAAGGCATTGTAGCCCAAGTCACCGGTGATGAAAACGATAGACTCGTCCTCCGTCGCCAGTTTTTCGATGGATTGTGAAAATTCTACTCTCATTTGTTCA
>NZ_JBGSXF010000139.1:0-7284 GCF_041751555.1 Persicitalea sp.
CGCCTGCCTGCTATGCGCTTTGGCCCTGCTGCTGGCCGCGCCCGGCTTTGCGGCCACCATTTACGTCGATGCCAGTGTGGCACCGGGCGGCACGGGCAACGGCTCCTCATGGGCCAATGCCCACCAATCCTTGCAGACGGCCCTGACCGCCGCCCAATCCGGCGACCAGATCTGGGTGGCGCAGGGTACCTACAAACCCACGACCAGTACCACCGATCGGGAAGCTTCTTTCGTCATGAAAGAAGGCGTGAAGATCTACGGCGGCTTCACCAGCGGGCAGATGAATTTGATCGACCGTAACCCCGACCCTGAAACCAACGGTACCATTCTGAGTGGCGACATCGACGGAGATGGGACCCTGAACGGCAACAGCTTCTTGATTATTTTCAATAATCAAATCAGGCTGAGCTCTGCAGCGGTGCTGGATGGATTTACCATTACCGGGGCACGTGGAAATACTAATGGTGGTGCAATGCTTAATTCAGGCGGAAGTACCGGGAATGCATGCAGTCCTTACATCGCCAATTGCCTGTTCCGCGACAACTACGCAATAAACAATGGAGCCGCCGTGTTCAACGGGGGGGCAGGGATTGAATGCAACCCCCAATTCGTAAACTGTACATTCCGGAACAACACCACTGGCGTAGCTGGCCTCTTTGGGCAAGGTAGTGCTGTATACAACAACGCAGGGTTTGGTAGAACTACAAACCCACAATTCACCAATTGCACCTTTCAGAACAATTCGGCTGGCTTCAGAGGGGGAGCCGTGTATATCGAGGTGGGCAGTGGTGGTGGAGAAAGCGTACCCATTTTCACCAACTGCTCCTTCCAGAACAATTCGTTTGGTTCAAGTGGGGGAGGTGGGGGAGCCGTGTACATCCAGGCAGATGCAATCGACGGAAAGAGTGTACCTATTTTCACCAACTGCTCCTTTCAGGGCAACGGCGGCAGTTCTTCGAATGGTGGGGCTCTAAATAGAACGGGGCCAGGCGTATTGGCTATTCTAAACAATTGTGTGTTCTGGGATAATGGCAGGTCAAATGCATTTTCTATTTCCCGAGGGGCGAGCTACGCAGTAGCTAACCATAGCCTGTTCGACGCTACCATGAATCGGTATTCCGGGTCGAACAACCTGACCACTACGGTCAATCCCTTTATCTCCAGCACCAGCACCCAACTGCGGCCCGGCTCGCCCGCCATCAACGCCGGCCTGACCTCGGCCAACACCACCCAAACCGACCTGGCGGGTAATCCCCGTGTGGCGGGCAGTGGCATCGACATGGGCGCCTACGAGTTCCCGTGCACGCCCTTCGACCTGGCAGTGAGCGGCAATACGCTGGTAAGTCTGGGCTACGACAACTGCACCACCCTGACGGCCAGTGCCAGCGGTGGAACGGCTTCCTATGCCTACGTCTGGAAGTTGGGCAATGCTGTCATCGGCCAGAATGCCAGCCAGCAACTCTGCCCCGAAACTACCACGACCTACACCGTGACGGCCACCGACGCCATCGGCTGCGTTTCGGAGCCAAAGGAAGTGACCGTGACCGTGCAGGACGTGCGCTGCGGCAACAAGAACCAGAACGTGACCATCTGTTACTACGGCGTAACACAGTGCGTCTCGGAGAAAATCGCGGAGCGCTACCTCAAACTCGGCGCTACGCTCGGCGGCTGTGGTACAGGTAACGCACGGATTGGCGCGGAAGAAACCACCGATGCCCCATTCACGCTCTCGCTGAAAGCCTTCCCCAACCCCGTGCAGGACGCCATGACGCTGGAAGTGATGGCCCCCAACGCTGGCGCGGCCACCTTCGAGGTACTTGATCTGACGGGCCGCCCCCGGCAGAGCCGCACCGAAAATTTGGTGGAAGGGTTGAACCAGGTCGAGTTCCGGCTGGGTACCTTGCCGACGGGGATGTACTTCATCAAGGCTGTGGACGCGCTGGGCCGGAAGGGCGCGATCAAGGTCAGCAAGGAATAATCAGACTCCCTACTTCCTCCACGAAAAATCAGCCGACTGAATTTCAGTCGGCTGATTTTTTTGTACAAATGCAGAAAGCACGGAACCCCATTATGCCCCCACGTAATTACGCCTCACTGCCCCGGATGATACGTCTTCACGGCCTGCTTCTCCACGTCTTCCCGATAAAAAAGCACGTCTTTGAACTTGCCCTGGGTGTACATCTCGCCCTGATCGAAGAAATGCTTGGAAACGGGGTCGCCGCTCTGCCCACCCGCCAGCAGCGACTTCGCCCGGATGCGGTCGCCGAACTCCACGGCGCAGATGAAGCTGTTGCCGTTGACGCCGTAGCGTTTCTTGGTGCCGGAAAAGTACCTCGACGAGTAAGAAGGCAACATCCCCCAAGCCGACGACACGAAGCCTACGGGTAGGCTCGGCAGATCATCGCGGTAGTTTTGGTCGATGGCGGCGGAGGCGCGCTGGAAGCGGTTGATTTCGCCCCAGGGCATTTGCCACTTCCCCCATTTCTGGTTCAGTTCGAAAAGTGCCTCACCGAAGGGCGCGAGTAGTTCGTCGGCGGAGGCGTTGGCGGCGAAGTACCTGGCCATATCCACCTGGTCGGCGTCGGGCTTACCGGGTACTTTGGTGCGGTACATCGTAGAAGACATTTTCTCGCCCCACTTCACGGCCAGCGTGGTAGCCACCGACTTTTCACCGCTGTGGTAGTCCCAGTTTTTCAGCACCGATACAGGGCCGATCCAGTAAGCGTAACGGTCGTCGGTGTACGGAACGTTCTTCTCAAAGGCTTTCACCAAAGCCGGCACCAGAATCTCGAAGGAAGTCAGGTAGGTGTTATAACCCGCTTCGATCACCTTTTCGAGCGTGTACTTACGGGGTACTTCCAGCACCCGCACGGCGTTGAGGCCGCGGAAGTTTTCGCCGTCGGGAGCCATATAGTTGGGATAGTTGGCTTGCTTCGGGCTGTCTTTTCCGGCGGCGGTGAAGGGCGTAGAGTTACAGTTCTGAATCCAGCCGTTAGGCGGATTATAAATATGAACCGCTTCGGCTACGGGGTGCATGCCCTGCCACTCGGTGGCCGCGATGCTGCCATCCACGGGCTCCGACCAGTCGTAGTTTGGGTCACGTTTCGGTACGAAGTTACCGTGCCAGTAGGCGATGTTGCCCTCGGCATCGGCGTAGACGGTATTGTTAGAGGTGTTTTCCAGAATATCCATCGCCTTCTGGTACTCGGCGAAGCTTTTGGCCTTGGTGCGTTGCCAGCTTTGGATGAGCATATTCATCGTCCGGTTGTTAGAGCGCAGGCTTTCCCACTGCCCGCCGCGCTTGCCCATCACCGGACCGTGGTGGGTGTAGAAGGCTTTAACCTTTTTCTCTTCAAGTTGGCCGTTTTTGGTGTACTTTAAGGTAATCTCCTGCTCGCGCACGGGCCGTTCTTTGCCGTCGTAGGCATAGACGTAGCCGCTGCCTTTTTGTGTCACTTTTTCAAGGTAGGTGTCGGCCACATCGGTGCGGGACGAGGTGTGCATCCAGCCTAGTTTATCATTGAACCCTTGATACACAAAAAACTGCCCCCAAGTCACGGCTCCGTAGGCGTTCAGGCCTTCCTCGCTCACCACGTGTACTTCGGGCCGGAAATAGAACGTCACGTGCGGATTGATGTACAGGATACTGTTGCCCGATTCGGTGATTTTGGGCGAAAAAGCGAAGCCATTGGAACCCGTCAGGATTTCCTGATTATACTCCACAAACCTTTCGTGGTTGTAGCCCACCGAAGGCTTGCCTTCGCCGTAAAATGCTTCAAGGTCGCGGGTACGGATGTCGGCGGTGCTGATGGCCCCGATGCTGCCGTCGGTCCATAGCAGAGGGAACCACGGCTCGAAGCGGGTCAGCAGAGCGGGCTTCACTTCCGGATGAGTGTGGAGGTAGTAGTTGATGCCGTCGGCATAGGCATTCAGTAGTTTTTTGAGCCAGGCTGGGGCTTTTTTGTAGTCGGCCTGGGCGTCTTCGGGCGTAATGAGTAGTTTGATGAGCAGGTCGTTGTACATATCCTGCTCGCCATTGACCTCACCGAGGCGGCCCAGTTTTTCGATGTAGTTCATCTCGACGCGCGGGAAGTCGTCTTCGCATTGGGCGTAAAGCAGCCCGAAAGTCGCATCGGCGTCGGTTTTGCCGTAGATGTGGGGCACCCCGAAGTTATCGCGGATGATGGTGACGTTTTGCGCTTGTTTTTGCCAGGAGGTAGTTTCCTTTTGGGAGAAAGGTTGGGCAAAAGGAGAAAAGGATAAAAGGAGGAAGGAGGAAAGGAGGAGTCCTTCAACCGCCAGGCGGCCCTGTACTCTCAGGATGACAATTAATAGGACGGCGAGGAAATTTTTTTTCATTTCGTAAAATTTTATTTGGTAAAGTTGAATTCGTGGCAAACAAAGCTACGCACTTTACCCTACGAATGAAAAGATCGACTAGTCAGTCGAGTAGTTTTATCGACACCGTAGCGCCCTTCCCCATTACCCGGAAGGCGCAATCTTCGAAACTGGGTGCGGCGAGCCTGGGCCGGACATCATTGCTGAAACCAAAGGGTTCTTTGGGATAGCCAATGAGATTCTTGTCGATTCTGCCGTTGTTATTCACATCTTGGAAAAGGGCAATGGCGTAGGTGCCAGGCACTACGTCGAACTCGACGACCGCGCTACCGGGTTTAACGATCTCGATCTGCTTGTCTCTAAAGGGTTTGGCGTCTTCCCGACCGAACCCTTCACCAGGTTGATATAGGCCAACTTTCAGCGTCCCGCCCACCTGACGGACGTTAGTGACTTCAACCTTGAGCTTAGCCGGGGTAGTTTCCATATTTCCCAATAAAAAAAGTAGCGCAGTAAGTGCCGTAAACATAGGTTCCGCAATTTTTACAAAAAAACACCCGGCGGAAACGATTGTTTCGGACGGGTGTTTTTTTATTTCGTCGCCAGGCGCACCAGCTACTTTACGTCAATCGATCAGTTTGATCGAAATACTCTTCCCCCTCTCGGTCAACTCGAAGGCACAGTCCTCGAAGTCAGGGGCGGAGAAGAAGGGACGGAAGTTGTTGCTCAGTCCGAAAGGCTCTTTGGGGAAACCGAAAAAGTTCTTGTCGATGATGCGGTTGTCGTTCAGGTCGTGGTAGAGGGCCACGGCGTAGGTGCCCGGCTCCACTATAAATTCGGTCTTATGGGGGTTGAGTTTATTGACGGGCACGAGTTTATCCAGAAAAGGCTTGCTATCCTTTTTACCAAAACGAGCCCCAGGCTTGAACAAACCAATCCGCAGCGTTCCGTTGGCGGTTTGAATGTTCGTTATTTCCACCGAAAGTCTAGTAGTTTCAGCTGGTGCTTCGTCGAAAAAAAGGAGAAGCAGTACAAAGGCAATGAGCATAGCGAGTGTATTTTACCCAAAAACGCCAACCTGAAACAATTGTTCAGGTTGGCATTCTGTTTTCAACTTAATTCAGTATTGGCCTGCGATTAGTCGATCAGTCCGAGGACAAGGATTACCACTCCAATGGCAGTTACGATACCACCGATCAACCAACCGACACCCGGAATAAGACCCAGTACAATCCCGAGCAGAACAAGAATGAGTCCGGCCGTAACTTTACCATCTATTGCCTTAGCGGCAGCGGGGGCCATACTCTTCGATAACTGCTTGTCGACCATCTTGGTGACGACCGCCGATCCGGCCACAGCGGAGGGATCGACTTGTTTCGCCTCAAGCTTGGTCAGGACGGCACGCGCTTTGTTGATCCGGGAGGCGATCAATGGGTTGGCCATTAGTTCCTGGCCTTTCGTACTGGCCAGGGCCGTTTCCAGTTGCTCGTCCAATTGCTGAGGCGTCTTTTGGGCCAGCATTTCCATTACTTTCTCATCTTTCGAAATCTCCGCCATCGTGATAGGTTGTACGACTTCGACAGCTTCTGCAGGGGCTTCGACGGCGGCTATTTCCACAGTGGTTGCTGCCTTGGGCGCAACGTGGACATTTTTAGGCATTTGATTGAACGTGGGGTACTCGCGGGCACAGCTACCAAGTAGAACAACGGCACCAAACAGGTAAACAATACTGATCTTTTTCATAGGAGATGGATTTTTGTTTATGTAAAAATGAAAGAAGAGATTATTATACATTTTCTATTAAGCCGAGGACAATGAACACGACCCCGATTGTGCCGACGATTCCTCCCAAGTACCATACTCCGGGAATCAGAGAAAGCAAGATACCCACAGCAATCAGGATCAACCCTATTTTGATTTTGCGGTTGAGCTCCTTAGCTGCCTTCGTGGAAGTGGGGGCCAGCGTGCTTTTTTCCATATGATTTTTCAGCGTCCTGTTTACCATCTTGCTGGCTTTGGAAGTTTGCACACCGGAAAGCGGAGAATTATTGAATTCGTTTTGGGCAATCAACTTCCGCGCTTTGTTGATTTGTGCCGCTACGAGAGGCTTAGCCATCAAAGCTTGACCCTGCGTACTTGCCAGAGCTGTTTCGAGTTGCTCGTCGATTTGCCGGGGTGAATTCTGGGCCAGCATTTCCATTGCCTTCTCGTCTTGCGAGATTTCAGCCACCGTGAAGGGTTGCGGTGATTCCACTTCGACCTGTGCCTCGGCTATTTCTACGGGAGCCTTTGTCGTTGTTTCAACTTTGTCCTTATGTTCAACGTGGACATTGGCGGGCATCTGGTTGAACGTCGGATACTCGCGGGCACAGCTGCCGAGGAGGACGACAGCGCTGAGCAGATAAACGGTACTGATCTTTTTCATAAAAATTGGGGGTTTGGTTGGTAAAAAAATAAAGGGGTGAAAAGTTGAATAGGGTGCATTTAAAAATCGTGCCAGCGGGTAGTTATCTCAGGGTGTTTTGAATAATATTTTGTGCCTTTGCAGCCTTTGGCCCTACTTATTCCTCTCCAAACAACTGCGCCTCAAAGTCTTCCATACTCCCTTCGGGGGTAACGAAAAGTTCGCGGGGCTTGCCAGCCTGGGCAGGCTGAATGGTCATGAAGTTGCGGTACTGCTCGTCGGTGATGATGTCGAGTTGCAGGGCGCGCTTGAGAACCATCGGGAAGGGTACTTTGAAGAAGTCGGCGATATCGGCCGCCAAGTAGGGCGGAATGCGGGTCACGCCGTCGTGGAAGAAGCTACCAACTTCCTTGGGCGATAGGAGTGTTTCGAAAACCAGTTGCTCGGCCCGTTGTGCCAGCGAAATAGCGTTGGGGTAAGTACGGCTCAGTCCCAGCGAAACGGTTAGTAAATGGGTGTGGTAACAACGCTCGTTGGCGTCGGCC
>NZ_JBGSXF010000140.1:0-3985 GCF_041751555.1 Persicitalea sp.
CGTCAACGGTCGGGAGGTCGCCTACGGCCCGCAGTTGGGCGATGTGCTTCACTGGCGCTACGAAACCCTCGACCTCGCGCCTTTCCTGAAAAAGGGGGTGAACCTGATTGCCGCCGAGGTAATGAACTGGGGCGCCGACCGTGCCTTCGGTATCGTTTCTTTTCGCACGGCTTTCATGCTGCAAGGGCATTCCGAGCCGGAATGCATCGTCAACTCCGGCAGCTCCAATGGCTGGAAGGTACTGAAAAACGAGGCTATTTTTGAAAGAGAGGTAGTTTGGCGGGGCGGTACCGAAATCATCGGCGGCTTTTATGCTGCCAATCCCACCGACTCCATCGCGGCAGCAAAGTACCCCTGGGGCTGGCAAGAAATGACCTACGACGACGGCGATTGGAAAAAATCCGAAGCCCTTTACATGAAACCCCTCACCGCCGGAGCCAGCCACGCCTGGACACTGCAGCCCCGCACCACGGCCCGGCAGGTGGACGAAAAACAGCCCTTCACCCGCGTCGCGCGCAGCGACTTAAAAGCCGTGGCAGTGGGCGCGGTTTTTGGCAAGAAACCCATCGAAGTACCCGCCCGTTCCCGCCACAAAATCCTGATCGACCAGGGTGAGGTGACGCTCGGCTACCCAAAGTTGCAGGTGTCGGGCGGCAAGAACACCACGATCAAAATCAAGTACTCCGAAGCACTCTACAACGCCAACAACCAAAAGGGCAACCGCAACGACCTGACGGGCAAAACCATCAAGGGTATCAGCGATGTGTACTTTCTGGACGGCGGGAAAAACCGCGTCTTCCAGCCGATCTGGTTCCGAGCGTTCCGCTTCATTGAACTCGACATTACGACCGCCGACGAACCGCTCGTCATCGAAGACTACTACAACATGTACTCCGCCAGCCCGATTCCGGTCGTGGCTTCTTTCGAAACTTCAAACCCGCTTTACGCCCAGGTATGGGACATCTGCTGGCGTACGCTGCGGCTTTGCGCCCAGGACAACCTGATGAGCGACATCTACTACGAAACCATGCAGTACGTCGGCGATCTGCGGCCCCACCTGATGGCCTACACCGCCCTCACGGGCGACCTGACCTATTTCCGCAGCGCGATGGAACAGTTCAACAACTCGCGCCTGCCCGACGGCAACATTCCGAGTTGCTATCCGCTCAAAGCCACGTTCGTGCATCCGACCTACTCGCTGATCTGGATCGACATGCTGCACGACCTGATGATGCTCAACGGCGAAAAAGATTTGCTCAAAAGCTACACGGGCGAGATTCAGGAGGTCTTCGACTACTACGAAACGCTTGTCAATGAGAACGGCCTGGTGGGAAAATCGGCCTACCCGATGTTCATAGACTGGTACGTGCCGAAGGGCGGGAACTCCGTTGCCAACAAAGAAGGCAACTCGGCCATCCTGACGCTGAACTACGCCTACACTCTCGGCAAAGCCGCCGAGATATTGGATTACCTGGGTCAGGGCGAGAAAGCCGCCTTCTACCGCACGGAAGGACGCAAGTACGCCGAGATCGTCCGCAAGCTTTGCTTCGACCCGGCGCGTGGCGTTTATCTAGATAATCCGGAGGTGGAATTCTACGACCAGCGGGCCAGCATCCTGGCCGTGCTGACGGGGGCGCATTCCGAGAAAGAGAATAAGGTACTTATGGAGAAGGTACTCGACGAAGCTACCGCCTTCGACAGCCGCGCCAATCTTTTCTACTATGTCTATCTTTTCGAGGCGATGGAAAAAACGGGGGTAGGCGATTTTACCAAAGAACTGAAACCCTGGCAGGACATCATCGCCGCCGGGATGAAAGCGACGCCCGAGAAACGCATCGAGCAAAACCCCCGTTCGGAAGTACATCCCTGGACGGCCCACCCGGTGCATTTTTATTACAGCCTGGTGGCGGGGATTCGACCTACTTCGCCGGGATTTGCTACCGTTCGCATCGCGCCGCAGCCGGGGGATTTGAAATTTATTAAAGCCAAATACCCTACGCCCAGAGGCATGATCGAACTCGACCTTCGCTTTGAAGGAAAACTGATGGGGACGATCACTTTGCCCGCCGGGATGCAGGGGGAATGGGTCTGGGAAGGAAAGACAGTCCCTCTGAAAGCAGGGGAAACGACCTTATGAATTTATCACCAAAAATACCCTCCAGTAAAAACAATCCCTGTTCTTATAATCACTTATCCAAAGATCGAAAGTCTATGAACCTCAACCCCAAACTACTGACTGCCATTATTCTGCTGGGAGGTACGATCTGTTCTTGCAACAAGAATACCCAGAAAACCGGAAGTACCTCCCAACCACCCAACATTATCCTAATTATGGCCGATGATATGGGTTACTCCGACATCGGTTGCTACGGCAGCGAGATCCGGACGCCCGTGCTGGACGGATTGGCGACCAACGGACTGCGATTGTCCCAATTCTACAACACCGCCCGCTGCTGCCCGACCCGAGCCTCGCTGCTCACCGGACTTTTTCCGGCCCAAACGGGCATCGGGATGATGACGGACGACAACGGACTGCCCGGCTACCGGGGCGACCTGAACCAACAATGCGTCACCATCGCCGAAGTACTCAAAACGGCGGGCTACGCTACCTACATGTCGGGCAAATGGCACGTCACCAACCATTTCGAGGAAGTAGATTCGCTGCAACACAACTGGCCCCGGCAGCGCGGATTCGATAAGTTTTACGGTACCATTATCGGAGCGGGTAGTTTCTGGGACCCCTTCCGATTGGCTCGGGACAATACCTACATTACCCCCGAAAACGACCCGGACTATCAGCCCAACCAATACTACTATACCGACGCCATCAGCGACAACGCGGTGCGGTACATCGATCAGCACCAGCAGGAAGCAAAAAAAGAGGATCCGAACGCGGCACCGCCTTTCTTCATGTACGTAGCCTACACCGCCGCGCACTGGCCTCTGCACGCGCCCGAGGAAGAAATAGCCGCCTACAAAGGGCAGTACGACGCTGGCTTTGAACCCATCCGGCAGAAGCGATTCGCCCGCCTGAAAGAAGAAGGCTTGATCCAGGAAGACTGGAAAATGAGCGAGGCCGTGGCCCGCTGGGACACCATGCCCGACCAAGCCTGGCACGCCCGCAACATGGAAACCTACGCCGCCATGGTTACCCGCATGGACAAAGGCATCGGTAAAATTGTGGACGCGCTCCGCGAACGCGGCGAGCTGGACAACACGCTGATTCTGTTTTTGCAAGACAACGGGGCCTGCGCCGAAGAGGTGTATTGGCTGGGCAAAATGGACGATGACGAAGCGGTGATCGCCCAAAACCGGGTGCCGATGGGAAAAGACGAGTTGCAACTGCGAATGGCTCCCCTGAAAACTCGAAGCGGGGTGCCGCTCATTGTGCAAAGTACCGCCGTTATGGCGGGCCCCGACTCCTCTTACCACGGCTATGGCCCCACCTGGGCCAATGTATCGAACACGCCCTTTCGCAAGTTCAAACACTGGACTCACGAGGGCGGCATCGCTACGCCGCTCATTGTCCATTGGCCCGCTGCGGTCAAGGCCCAAGGCCAACTCCGGCACCAACCGGGCCAACTCGTGGACATCATGGCGACCTGCGTGGACGCGGCGGGCGCAACCTACCCGACCAGACATAAAAATAACGACATCACGCCCGCCGAAGGCGTTAGTCTGCTGCCGGTTTTCGCAAAGGATGGTACTTTGAAGAGAGAGACGCTGTTTTTTGAACACGAGGGCAACCGCGCCATCCGCAAAGGCAACTGGAAACTAGTCTCGAAAGCACATAATCGGCCGGGCGTTTATAGCAAGATCAACCAAATACCCGAAGGGGAATGGGAGCTGTTCGATTTGGCAAAAGACCGTACCGAAATGAACGATTTGGCCCGGCAGCACCCGGCCATGGTCAAGGAGCTTTCCAGTACCTGGCAGCAATGGGCGGCCCGTACGCAGACTATCCCCAAACCGCAGTAAAGCAGTT
>NZ_JBGSXF010000141.1:0-7175 GCF_041751555.1 Persicitalea sp.
GATTTAGCTGGTTGGGTATTTCTATTCTAAAACTGTACGCTGAATAGGTGTCAGGTAACGCAGGAGTTCTGGGAAAATTTCTCTTTGCGATGCACGGTATGTACCATAGAGAATCGTGCCAAGCCTAAATAGTTGGAATACCTGCCAAAAAAATTCAGATGTAAGCTTACTTTTTTGCCCTTTGTGCCTTCTCGTAGTACTTACAAAGGTGCGTCAAGGCACATTCGTGGCACTTGGGAGAGCGGGCCACACAGATGTACCGCCCGTGCAGAATGAGCCAATGGTGCGCCTTTGGGACAAGTGCTTGGGGAATGTTGGCTATCAAGTTTTTTTCTACGGCCAACGGCGTCGTAGCTGTCAGCGGGGCTAAACCGATGCGATGTGAAACTCGGAAGACATGCGTATCGACGGCCATCGTGGATTGGTTGAAAACAACCGAGGCGATAACGTTGGCTGTCTTACGGCCCACACCCGGTAACTTTTGCAGTTCGTCCACCTGGCTCGGTACTTCGGAGTTGAATTCGGCCACCAGCATCCGGCCCGTGCCGACGAGATGTCTGCTTTTGTTATTAGGGTATGAAACCGACCGGATGTAGGCGAAGACCTCCTCGGCGTCTGAGGCAGCCAATGCCGCCGGATCAGGGAAGCGGTCGAAAAGGGCAGGCGTGACGAGGTTTACGCGCTTGTCGGTGCATTGGGCCGAAAGAATAACTGAAATGAGGAGTTCGTAAGGACTATGGTAGTTGAGTTCGGTTTCCGGCTCGGGGAAGTGGGTAGTGAAGTAGTCGATCAGGAGTCGGTAGCGTTCTTTCTTGAACATAAATGAGTCTTCTCTAAAAAACTAACCGCAGAGATCACAGAGTTTTACGCGGAGATCGCAAAGAAACTTGGCGTTCTCCGCGTAAGAACTTAGCGTCCTTTGCGGTTAAAATACAAAAAGAAAGCCAAACGGCTGACTTGTCCTAGATAGACAAGTCAGCCGTTTGGCTGGATGGATACTGTCGCGAGTAGCGCAGAACGTTGTCGGTAACCCGGCTGGGCGGAGTGCGAACAATGCGATCCATTTGGGTCTGCAGTTCGAGCGCGTCCAAGTAGAAGGCGAGCATGTCAGAATCGGAGGTCAGTGCCTCGACGATCTCGTTATTTTCTTGAGGGGAAGTCTCGGCGTAAAGGTACCTGACTACATCATCGTAGGTAAACGTTTTTGTCATATTGCGGAGTACGTTGGCTGAATTGCTTGCGCAAGTTAATCAACGCGTAACGCATTCTCCCCAGTGCCGTATTGATACTCACTCCGGTGGCATCGGCGATTTCCTGAAAGCTCATTTCTTCGTAATGGCGCATTATCAGAACCTGTCGCTGTACCTCGGGCAGCCGCTGGATCATCTCCCGCAGTTGCTCGTGGGTCTCTTGTCGGATTTGGATCGACTCTACCGAATCTTCCGAGAAGTCCAACGTGTTGAACACGCTGCTTCCATCCTCGAACACTACGCTGGGGTAGCGTTTATCGCGTCTAAAATAATCAATAGCGAGATTGTGGGCGATTCGGACGATCCACGGCAAAAACTTACCTTCCTCATTGTACCTGCCTTGTTTGATCGTGTCCACTGCCTTAATGAAGGTATCCTGCATGAGGTCTTCGGCAACGTACTGATCCTTGACAATCAGGTAGATAGTAGTATAAATTCTTGACTTATGGCGAAGAACTAGCTTCTCGAATGCCTTTTCATCGCCACGGATGTACAGCGATACCAACTCACTGTCGCTAACTTGAAATTTCTGCATTTTGTGTATTCGATTTAGTTAACGTAGAGTCGTGTATCTATATTGTTTTTCGTTTAAGGTTGATAAATGTAAAGCTGTTGTGGTAAGGAGGTTGTATTTAAATGCGAATCAAAAGTAATAGGTTTGACAACTAATTTGCAAACATTTATTTGGCTTTTTTCAAAAATACGCTTTATTAATCCCTGTCTGCAACTTACTTACGCGAAGTAAGTCAAAAAAGTTGCGTCCCTGTCACATTTTTTAAACATAAGGCCATTTTAGGAAAAAGTAGCATTATATAAACATATTCAGGATTTTCTTAACGGGAGCATGTCTAATTTAGTTCGACAACTTTACAACATTTTTCGTACCAAATTGGTAATTTCGCCTCCTCAAACTCCAAACTATTTGATAATGAAGTACCAAAAACACGTATTTGTCTGCACAAATCAAAAAGATGCTCCCAAGAAATGCTGCGGTGCGACGCACGGCGCAGAACTTGTGGCAGCCTTTAAAGAAGCTATGAAAGAACGTGATCTGCTACCCGGTATGCGCGCTCAACCCACGGGCTGCCTCGATGTCTGCGGTAAGGGACCTTCGGTAATCGTCTATCCCGAAGGAATCCTATATGGTAATGTACAGCTTTCGGATGTGGAAGAAATCGTGCAGAGCCACCTCGTTGACAATCAACCCGTCGAAAGGCTTAAACTCGACTTTTGATTTGGAGGGAATATTTTCTCATCCATTCAAACACACTTGGAACAAAAATCCCACTTTCGATAGCAGAAAGTGGGATTTTTGTTCCGAGTATCGTACTTTTCGCCCCGTTTCTCATTTTCTACCTGATTGCCTATCCTCTCGATTCATCCATTTGACTTCTAATGAACAGCGCTAAGACCGTTTTTCTCGTGGATGATGATCAGGACGACCGTTTTTTCATCCGGCAAGCCATTGAAGAAGCAGGAGCTTCGATTGAAATCATCGAGGCTGAAAACGGGTTGGATTTTTTGGCCCTGATCCATAGTGACAACTCAATACCAGCCGCTCTGATCTTGCTGGACATGAATATGCCCAAGATGAACGGCTTGGAAACTATTGCTGCCATTCGCTCCGATCCCAGCATCGCCACTATTCCCGTAGTAATGGTCTCCACCTCTTTTGATCCCACCCTGATCGAGTCGGCCTACCAGGCGGGGGTAGATAAGTTTATCACTAAGCCCAGTTCCTTCGAGGGCTTTGCTGACCTGAGCCAGCAATTGATTACCTGCTTTCTGTCGTGACAGGTGTCTATTCTCCATCTTCCTCAGAAGTGGTTTCTTACCCCGAACGAAAAAATCCTAACCGAGAACGCTGTACCAAGTACTTTGCACCAAAACCATGAATCAAAACACCCCCCAAGCCTCCTTACCTTCCTTGCCTAAGGCATCTTCCGGCATAAAGGGCCTGGACGAAATCACCGAAGGCGGCCTGCCCAGAGGCCGTCCCACGCTAATATGTGGGACGGCCGGGTCGGGCAAGACCCTGTTTTCAATGGAATTCCTGGTTCATGGCGCGTTGCACCACGACGAACCAGGTGTGTTCATAGCTTTTGAGGAAAAAACCGACGAACTAATCATGAATGTGGCCTCGCTGGGTTTCGATCTGGAAAAACTACAGGCGGAAAAGAAAATCAAACTTGACCATGTACAGGTAGAGCGTAGCGAAATCGAGGAGACGGGCGAGTACGATTTGGATGGGCTCTTTATCAGGCTCGGCTATGCCATTGACAGCATCGGCGCCAAGCGCGTGGTGCTGGATACCATTGAGAGCCTGTTTTCGGGCCTTTCTAACATGGCCATTCTCCGCGCTGAGTTGCGGCGACTATTCGAATGGCTAAAGGAAAAGGGTGTCACGACTATTATCACGGGCGAGAAGGGCGATGGCGCCCTCACGCGGCAGGGTCTGGAAGAGTACGTCTCGGACTGTGTGATCCTGCTCGACCACCGCATCGTCAACAAAATTTCGACGCGGCTACTTCGCATTGTCAAATATCGCGGCTCGGTTCACGGTACGAATGAGTATCCCTTTCTGATCGATGCCGAGGGTATTTCCATTCTGCCCGTAACATCACTGACGCTTGGGTATGAGGTATCGAACGCCCGGATTTCCTCGGGAATCCCCAGCCTGGACAAAATGCTGGGTGGCGAAGGATTTTTCCGGGGCGGCAGCGTGCTTGTATCCGGCACTGCGGGTACGGGCAAGACGAGCATCGCCGGGGGCTTCGTCGATGCGGCCTGCCAAAATGGGGAGCGTTGCCTGTACTTTGCCTTTGAGGAATCGCCGAAGCAAATTATCCGAAATATGGGATCTATTGGCATGGATTTGCAGCGGCACATGGACGCAGATCTGCTCAGATTTCAAGCGGCGCGACCTACCTTGCATGGTCTGGAAATGCATCTGGTGGCTATTCATAAGTTGGTAAACCAGTTTAAGCCCCAAGTGGTGGTGCTGGATCCGATCACTAATCTGGTGACGATCGGTTCGGTAAGCGAGGTGAAAGGTGTCCTGATTCGACTAATCGATTTTCTGCAAAATATGGGAATTACGGTTATGTTTACGGCACTCACTCTGAAAGAAAGCAGTAGCGAACAGACTGACGAACACGTATCTTCACTTGTGGACGCCTGGCTGCTGGTGCGCGACATCGAGTCCAACGGTGAACGCAACCGCGGCCTGTACGTGATGAAGTCGCGTGGCATGAAGCACTCCAACCAGGTGCGTGAATTCGTTATTTCGGAAAGGGGCCTCGATCTCGTGGATGTTTTTCTCGGTCCGGACGGCATCTTGACGGGATCTGCGCGAGAAGCACAGCAACTGCTGGAAGAGACGGACGTTGTGTTGCACGACCACGCCATTTCGCGCAAAGACCGCGAGATCGAGCGCAAGAAGAAGGTGCTGGAAGCCAAGGTTGCCAGTCTTAAGGAAGAGTTTGACTCGGTACGGGAGGAACTCAACAAAACCTATATCGAGGAGGAGCTTAAGCGAGAAGTCATGGAGAAAAACCGAAAAAAAATGGCAAGAAGTAGGGACAGCAAAGATTGAATGGTTCTATAAGTTCAAAGTTCACGAGCGAATAACCCGAAGAATCCATAGACTTTTTCCTGGAATGATAATTATGTAATTGAACTGATGCAAAACGACGACGACGAAATCTGGGAATTGAGGTTGTACATTGCCGGGAAAACTACCAAATCGGTGGCGGCTTTGAAAAACCTCAAGAAATACTGCGAAACGCATTTGAAGGACAAATACACTATCGAGGTGATCGACTTGCTGGTGCAGCCGCAACTTGCCGAGGGCGACCAGATTCTGGCTATCCCCACGCTGGTCAAGAAGGTACCCGTACCCATCCGCAAAATTATCGGTGACCTTTCCAATGAGGAGAAAGTACTCGTTGGTTTGAACATACGCCCTGTCAAGAAACTGGAATGAACGATTCACTGGACGCGATGCATGAGGATGATGTTGAACACCAGTATGTGTTGAGACTGTTCATCGCGGGGGCGTCGGTCAATTCGCGTCGGGCCGTGGCCAATTTGAGGGAGATTTGCGATCATTACCTTAAAAATAAATACTCACTCGAAATCGTCGACGTTTACCAGCAGAAAGTTATTGCCGAACAGGAGCAACTCATCGCCTTACCGCTGCTAGTGAAGCGGTACCCGTTGCCTGAACGCCGAATGGTTGGGGATATGTCCAATACGCAAAAGGTGTTGCGAGGATTGGGAGTTTTGACAGAAAGCTGATGAATACCTCCCGAACGTACGAAGAGTTGTTACAAGAGAACGAGGAACTCAGGCTGCAGCTGGAAGAGGCAACCGATACCATCGAGGCCATCCGTACCGGGCAGGTCGATGCTCTCGTGGTAAAGGGCCCCGATGAGGAGCACCAGCTTTATACCCTTAAAACTGCCGACCAAAACTACCGGGTGTTTATCGAAAAGATGAACGAAGGCGCTGTTACTCTGAACGAGGGCGGTCTTATCGTGTACTGTAACACCATGTTTTCATTGATGGTCGGTACGCCGCTGTCAGGCATTATCGGCACTGCCTTCAAATCTTTCATTCCAGCCGACTGTCTCGACACTTTTCACGACATTTTTCAGAATGGCTGGTTTACCGACAGCAAAACCGAAATTTCGCTTCTCAACGACGAGAAGCGGATCCCCTGCCAACTATCAGTCACAACGCTGCAACTAGACGAGGGGCCGGCGCTGAGCGTCATTATCACTGATCTGAGTTTCCAGAAGGAAACTCAGCAACTTCTCAAATCGAAAAATGAGTCGCTGGCGACGATCAACGCTGAACTGGAAACGAGCAATCATGACTTGCAGCAATTTGCTTCGGTTGCCTCCCACGACCTGCAGGAGCCTCTGCGCAAAATCCTGATTTTTTCGACCATGCTCCGCGATAAGCACGAGCTTTCGGAAAAGAGCGCGGTTTTTTTAGAAAAAATCATCGCGTCGTCGGAGCGAATGCGGACTATGATTTCAGATATCCTGAGCTACTCGCGTCTCTCGACCCACGATAACCGTTTCGCTCTTATCAATCTGCGGGAAGTCATTCGGGAGGTTTTGGACGACTACGAAATACTGATCGAGGAAAAGAACGCCACAATTAACGTCGGGCATCTTCCCGAAATAGAAGCTAATCGTGGTCAGATCAAACAAGTATTTCAAAATCTGATTAGCAATTCGATCAAGTTCAGCCAGCCAGATAAAGCACCAATCATCAATATTTCGAGTTGCGAAGTGTACAGCGGAACGCAATGCATCACCGTAACCGACAACGGCATTGGCTTCGACTCTCAGTACCGCGAAAAAATATTCTCTCTATTCGAAAGGCTCAACACCAAAGATAAATTCGAGGGTTCAGGCATTGGCCTGGCCATCACCAAAAAGATTATCGACAAGCATAACGGCACAATCACTGCCTTGAGTCAGGATAAAGAAGGGGCGAGTTTCAGAATCACTCTTCCCGTCCGGCAGTGATAAAACCAATCTACGGTTTTCGTGTTCTTAGTGGTACATTTTGCCAATCCATACCAGATCACTCGATTGGACACTAACCTTTTCATCGCCGTGGGCCGAGATGCACCTCCAGCGTACCGGCCCCGCTAACCATTGACCCAAAAACTTTTGCCTACTCATTACCGACACCTCTTTTTCGACCTCGACCATACACTCTGGGACTTCGAACGCAGTTCCGGCGAATGCCTGACCGAAGTGTATGGTACTTTTGGCATGGCGGGCCTGGGCATTTCTTCGGTGGAGGATTTCATAAGTACCTACCTGCGCATCAACTACCAGCTTTGGCGTGAGCTGGAGCGCGGCGAAATTCCACACGGCCACATCCGCGAGCAGCGCTTTCGGC